>NZ_JBFBHG010000014.1:0-97741 GCF_040685095.1 Microbacterium sp. NPDC089189 | reverse complement strand
CGCACCAACAACTGTTTTGTTGTGTGCACGATTGAAACATCAATAGTGTTTCGGCGGCCATAGCGAGAGGGAAACGCCCGGTCACATTCCGAACCCGGAAGCTAAGCCTCTCAGCGCCGATGGTACTGCAGGGGGGACCCTGTGGGAGAGTAGGACACCGCCGGACTTCTTTTCATGAAATGGCCACCCATCGATGGGTGGCCATTTCTGTTTGTATGCCCAAAAACGAGAAAGAGACGTCATGACTGAGGACGACCGCGACAAGAAGAGCGGTGACGCGCGCCACGATCGTGGTGCGTCGGACCGTCCTCGTTACTCTGACTCGAACCGGTCGGGCGCGGGACGCTCGGGTGGTGCACCGCGTTCGGATCGGCCGAGCCGCGACGGCGACCGGTCCCGAGGCGACCGTCCGAACCGTGACGGCGACCGTCCCCGTACGAGCCGCCCTTACGGTGACCGTCCGAACCGTGACGGTGACCGGCAGCGGAGCGACCGCCCCTTCAACGATCGTCCGCGGACGGACCGTCCGTACGGCGATCGTCCCCGCACGGATCGTCCCTTCGGGGACCGTCCGAACCGCGACGGAGACCGGCCGCGTAACGACCGGCCGTACGGTGACCGTCCGAACCGCGGTGGTGACCGGCCGCGCACCGATCGCCCCTTCAACGATCGTCCGCGCACGGACCGCCCGTACAACGATCGCCCGCGCACGGACCGTCCCTACGGCGACCGTCCGAACCGCGACGGCGACCGTCCCCGGACGGACCGGCCGTACAGCGAACGTTCCCGGAGCGACCGTCCGTACAACGATCGCCCGCGTACTGATCGTCCTCACGGCGACCGTCCGAACCGTGACGGCGACCGTTCGCGCACGGATCGCCCCTACAACGACCGCCCGCGCACGGATCGCCCGTACAACGGTCGGCCGCGGACGGACCGTCCCTACGGCGATCGTCCGAACCGCGACGGCGACCGTCCCCGCACGGACCGGCCGTACAACGACCGTCCGCGCACGGATCGCCCGTACAACGATCGCCCTCGCACCGATCGTCCCTACGGCGACCGTCCGAACCGCGACGGCGACCGTCCCCGCACGGACCGCCCGTACAACGACCGGCCGCGCACGGACCGTCCCTACGGTGACCGTCCGAACCGCGATGGTGACCGTCCTCGCACCGATCGTCCCTACAGCGATCGTCCGAACCGCGATGGTGACCGTCCGCGCACCGAGCGTCCCTACGGCGATCGTCCGAACCGCGACGGCGACCGTCCCCGCACGAACCGCCCGTACAACGACCGCCCTCGCACCGATCGTCCCTACGGTGACCGTCCTCAGCGCGACGGCGACCGTCCGCAGCGCGGCGGTTCCTCCGACCGTTCGTCCGGCGGCCGCTCCTACGGAGGCGACCGCTTCGATCGCGATCGCGGGGGAGACGACCGTCGTTCCAGCCGCCCGCCGCGTTCCTCCGACATGCGCGAGGCCAAGAGCGCAGAGCCGGAGATCCCCGAGGAGATCACTCCGTTCGATCTGCACTCGAGCGCACGCAACGAGCTCAAGACGCTGAGCAAGGAGAACGCCGAGGCTGTCGCGCGTCACCTCGCGATGGCAGCACGGCTGATCGACGAAGACCCGGAGCGCGCGCACGCGCACGCCATGGCCGCGTCGCGACGTGCCGGCCGCGTGGCCGTGGTGCGCGAGACCGTCGGCATCACCGCGTATGCCACCGGCGACTTCGCGCTCGCGCTGCGCGAGCTGCGTACCTACCGGCGTATCTCCGGAAGCGAGGAGCAGATCGCGCTCATCGTCGACAGCGAGCGCGGCATGGGACGCCCCGACCGGGCGCTCGAGTCGGGCCGCTCCGTCGACAAGACCGATCTTCCGGTGGAGGTGCGCGTGCATCTCGCCATCGCGATGTCCGGCGCGCGGCTCGATCTGGGCGAGGCCGAGCGTGCCCTCGCCGAACTCGACATCGCCGAGCTCGACCCCGATCGCGCCTTCGCGTGGAGCCCCGCGCTCTTCCTGGCGCGCGCAACCGTGCTCGAGGAGCTCGGCCGTGAGGACGAGGCCGAGGAGTGGAGCCACCGTGCGGCTGTGGCCGCCGAGGCGCTCGACGACGCGTCTGGTGTCGGCACCGACGAGGAGATCATCGTGATGGAGGAGTTCGACGACGACGAACTCGACGGCGACGAACTCGACGGCGACGAACTCGACGACGACGAAGACGACGAGAACGAAGACGTCGTCGCCACCGAGACCGACGACGTGGTCGCCGAGCCGGGCGAGGAGTCCGAGCCGCAGTCCGAGCTCGAGCCGGAATCCGAGCCCGAGCCCGCGCTCGAGGATCCGATCGAGGCCGAGGTCCGTGAGCTGCTCGGTGAGGATGACGTTCCCGCCGAGGGTGAGAAGGACCGCGACTGATGGGGCTGTTCTCGCGCCGGAGCACGCCGCTCGACGATGTGGATGCGGTGCTCGCCGATCTCGACGGTGTCGTCTATGCGGGCGCCGGGGCGCTGCCCCACGCCATCGACGCGCTCAACCAGGCGGCCACCACCCGCCGGCTGGGGTTCATCACGAACAACGCGTCGCGGACGGATGCGTCGGTCGCGCAGCACCTGACCGACCTCGGTCTGACGGTGGCGGCCGATGACGTCGTCACGAGCCCGCAGGCGGCTGTGCGTCTGCTGCGCACCCGCGTGCCCGAAGGATCGACGATCCTCGTGGTGGGCGGGGAGGGTCTCGTCGTCGAACTCGAGAAGTCCGGCTTCGTCGTCACGCGCTCGGCCGACGACCAGCCGGCCGCCGTCGTCCAGGGCTTCGCTCCGCACGTCGGATGGAGCGATCTGGCGGAAGCAGCGTTCGCGCTGAAGCTCCCGGAGGACGAGGGCGGCATCCCCTGGATCGCGACCAACACCGACTGGACGATCCCGCAGTCGCGGGGCATCGCCCCCGGCAACGGCACGCTGGTCTCGGCGGTCCACACCGCGATCGGCCGCCTGGCCACGGTGGCCGGCAAACCGGAGACGCCGATCTTCGAGGTGGCCGTCGCGCGTTTCGGCGCGCGGCATCCCCTCTTCATCGGCGACCGCCTCGACACCGACATCGCCGGCGCGCAGGCCGCGGGCATCCCGTCGGCCCTCGTGCTCACCGGCATCGACCGGCCCAAGCACGTCCTGGCCGCACCGCCGAGCTCGCGACCCGACTTCATCCTGGGCGATCTTCGCGAACTGCACGAGCCGTACCCGGAGACGCGGGTGAAGGGCGATGTCACGATCGTCGGGGACGCGCGCGTCGCCGTCGACGGTGTGGATCTGCGCATCCTCTCGACGGGCGACCGCCCGATCGACCTGGTGCGCGCCGGCGCGGCCGCGATCTGGGCCACCGGGCGGGCGATCTTCGGGTTCCGTGTTCCCGAGGAGCTGTACGCGGATCCGTTCCATCGGCCCTGACGCGCCGCCGGAGCCGCGTGACGTCCTATTCTGGAGGGATGCAGCGCGACCGGAGTGACGCCGACGCAGATCGTCCCGACGACCTGCTCGCCACGCTCGACGTGATCGAGCAGCAGCCGTTGGCCTCGCGGGCCGACGCCTATGCGGCCGTGCTCGACGACCTGTCTCGTCGGCTCGAGTCCGGCCCCACCGGCGCATGACCGCCCGTCTCGACGCGGAACTCGCCAGCCGCGGTCTCGCGCGCTCGCGCACGCACGCCGCGCAGCTGATCTCCGACGGCCTCGTGACCGTCGACGGCGTCGGCATCGTCAAGGCATCGCACCGGGTGAGCCCCGAGGCCGTGCTCGATGTGGCAGGCACCGATCACTACGTCAGCCGTGCCGCGCACAAGCTCATCGCCGCCCTCGACGCCTTCGCCGTCGACGTGTCGGGGCGTTCCGCCCTCGACATGGGGGCGTCGACGGGGGGATTCACCCAGGTGCTGCGCGAACGCGGTGCGACGCCGGTCGTCGCGGTCGATGTCGGGCACGACCAGCTGGCCGCCGCGGTCGCCGCCGACCCCGACGTCCGCTCCGTCGAGGGCTTCAACGTCCGGTACATGACCCCCGCACTGCTGGCGGATGCCGTCGGGCATCCCTTCGCGCCCGAGGTGGTCACGGGCGACTTGTCGTTCATCTCCCTGGCGCACGTGCTGCCCGCCGTCCGCGCGGTCAGCGCCGCGGCGACCGACATCGTGCTCCTCATCAAGCCGCAGTTCGAGGTGGGGCGAACCGCCGTGCGCGGCGGGCTGGTGACCAGCGCCGCCCAACGCGCCGAAGCGGTGTCGCAGGTGCTGTGGCAGGCGTGGGATCAGGGCCTCGGCACACGCGGGCTCATCTCCTCCCCGATCGTGGGGACGCACGGCAATCACGAGTACCTGGTGCATCTCGGCGTGGAGAGCGGCCGGATTCCGTCAGAATGGGAGAGCACCGTGACCGAGCTGACGGGAGTCCGATGACCGCCCCACGCCACATCCTCGTGGTCGCCCACGCGCGCCGCGAGGACACCGTGGAGGCCGCGGACCGCGTGATCACCGCCCTCCACGCCGCCGGCGCCATCCCCGTCCTCGCCGAGGACGACCGTGCCGAGCTCGCCGAGGTGCTGCCGCAGTGCGGTCGGATCGCCGCGCTCGGCATCGACGTGCCGCTCGACGACATCGAGCTGGCCATCGTGCTGGGCGGTGACGGCACGATCCTGCGCGCGGCCGAGATGGTGCGCGGCAGCGCGGCGCCCGTGCTCGGCATCAACATGGGCCACGTCGGGTTCCTCGCCGAGAGCGAGCGCGACGACATGGACGACGCCGTCGCCCGGGTGATCGCCCGCGACTACCGGGTCGAGGAGCGCCTGGCGCTCTCGGTGCGTGTGAAGAGCGCCGCCGGCGCCGTCATCTACGAGACCTGGGCGCTGAACGAGGCGACGGTCGAGAAGGCCAGTCGGGAGCGCATGCTCGAAGTGGTCATGGAGATCGACGGCCGCCCGCTGTCGAGCTTCGGATGCGACGGCGTCGTCATCGCGACGCCCACCGGCTCGACCGCCTACAACTTCTCCGCCGGGGGGCCCATCATCTGGCCGAGCGTCAAGGCGATCGCCGTTGTGCCGCTCTCGGCACACGCGCTGTTCGCCAAGCCGCTCGTCGTCGACCCCGAGGCATCGGTCGCGATCGAGGTGCTCGCGCGCACCCACGGCACGGGGATCCTCTGGTGCGACGGACGCCGGTCGCACGAGCTCCCGCCCGGCGCGCGCGTCGTCGTCCGACAGTCGTCGCGGCCGGTGCGCCTGGCGCGCCTTCATCCGCCCGCCTTCACCGACCGCCTCGTGCAGAAGTTCCACCTGCCGGTCACCGGCTGGCGCGGCCCGGAGTCGCTTCCCGCCGGGAGCGAGGTCCCCTCATGATCGAAGAGATGCGGATGCGGGATCTCGGCGTGATCGCCGACGCCGCACTGCCGGTCGGCCGCGGCTTCACCGCCATCACCGGTGAGACCGGCGCCGGCAAGACCATGGTCGTCACCGGGCTCGGGCTTCTGCTCGGCGCCCGCGCGGACTCGGGCGCTGTGCGCTCGGGAGCCGCGGGCGCATCCGTCGACGGCGTCTGGCTCGTCGACGAGGAGGGCCCCGTCGCCGAACGCGTGCGCGACGCCGGGGGAGACCTCGACCCCGTCGGCGGCGGACGCGCCGAGCTCCTCCTCGGTCGCACCCTGACCAGCGAGGGACGCAGCCGTGCCACGGTCGGGGGTCGTGCCGCACCCGTCGGCGTGCTGGCCGACCTCGCGGACCTGCTCGTCGTCGTGCACGGGCAATCCGACCAGCTGCGGCTGCGCTCGGCCGCCGCGCAGCGCGACGCGCTCGATCGATACGCGGGCGAGAGCGTCGCAACACCCCTGGCGCGCTACCGCGCCGCCTTCGACCGGGTGCGCGCCCTCGACGCCGAACTCGACGACCTGGTCACCCGCCGCGACGAACGGGCGCAGGAGGCGCAGGAGCTGCGCGCCGCGCTCGACGCGATCGCCGCGGCCGACCCGCAACCGGGCGAGGACGAGACGTTGGCCGCCCGCGCCGAGAAGCTCGCGCACGTCGAGGAGCTCCGTGCGGCCGCGGCCCTCGCCCACGCCGCCGTCTCGAACGACGACGACGCGATCGACGCGAGCACGCTCGTCGCCGAGGCGCGACGCGCGCTCGAGAGAGCCGCGGGCAGCGACACCGCGCTGCAGTCCCTCGCCGAGCAGACCGCCGACATCGAGTACCGCCTCGGCGACCTGGCGACATCGCTCGGCGGCTACCTCGCCGATCTCGACGAGTCGGGGCCGGCAGAGCTCGCCGCCGTCGACGAGCGCCGCGGGGTGCTGGCATCGCTCGTGCGCGCGCACGGCTCGCTGCAGGCCGCCATCGACCTCGGCGCCGACGGCGCCCTGCGGCTCGAAGAGCTGGATGACGACGGCTCCCGGGTGGAGCGGCTCGAGGCCGAACGCGACGCGCTCGCGGCCGAGCTCGACACCGCGGCGGAGGCCGTGACCGCCGCCCGCACCCTCGCGGCCCGCTCCCTCGCGACCGCCGTCACCGACGAGCTGCACGCCCTCGCCCTTCCGGACGCCCGTGTCGAGGTCGCCGTGACACCGGCGACGGGCTCGACGGCCGGGCGCGACGACGTCGCGATCCTCCTGTCGCCGCATCCCGGCGCGGATCCCCGCCCCGTCGCCCGTGGCGCGTCGGGCGGAGAGCTCAGCCGGGTGATGCTCGCGATCGAGGTCGTCATCGCCGGCACCGACCCCGTCCCGACGTTCGTCTTCGACGAGGTCGACGCGGGGATCGGCGGCGCCGCCGCGATCGAGGTCGGCCGGCGACTCGCCCGACTCGCCGAGACCTCGCAAGTCATCGCGGTGACGCATCTGGCCCAGGTCGCCGCCTTCGCGAACAACCACCTGAGCGTCATCAAACAGCACGACGGCTCCGTCACCGCCTCGAGTGTGCAGCGTCTGGACGGCGATGCGCGCGAAGCGGAGATGGCCCGCCTGCTGTCAGGATTGGCGGATTCCGACGCCGCACTCACCCACGCGAGGGAACTCCTCGCACTCGCCCGCCCCACGCGCTGATAGGATGGAAGCCCGTGACGCACTCTTCCGGCTCAGGCCTTTCTCACGGTACGAACGACGACGACACCACCAAGCAGATCTTCGTGACGGGCGGTGTCGTCTCCTCGTTGGGCAAGGGTTTGACGGCCGCCAGTCTCGGTAACCTCCTCACCGCCCGCGGGCTGCGGGTCGTCATGCAGAAGCTCGACCCCTACCTGAACGTCGACCCGGGGACGATGAACCCGTTCCAGCACGGCGAGGTCTTCGTGACCGACGACGGGGCCGAGACGGACCTCGACATCGGTCACTACGAGCGCTTCCTCGACATCGAGCTGAGCCAGGCCGCGAACGTGACCACGGGCCAGATCTACTCCCAGGTCATCGCGCGCGAGCGCCGGGGCGAGTACCTCGGCGACACCGTGCAGGTCATCCCGCACATCACCGACGAGATCAAGCGACGGATGCGTCTGCAGGCGAGCGAAGAGCCGCGCCCGGACGTCATCATCACCGAGATCGGCGGCACGGTGGGCGACATCGAGTCGCAGCCGTTCATCGAGTCCGCGCGGCAGATCCGTCACGAGCTGGGGCGCAAGAACGTGTTCTTCGTGCACGTCTCGCTCGTGCCGTTCATGGGGGCGTCGGGGGAGCAGAAGACCAAGCCCACCCAGCACTCCGTCGCGACGCTGCGGTCCATCGGCATCCAGCCGGACGCGCTCGTGCTGCGCAGCGACCGGCCCGTCACCGAGTCGAACAAGCGCAAGATCGCGCTCATGTGCGACGTCGACGAGGACGCCGTCGTGAACGCCATCGACGTGCCCAGCATCTACGACATCCCCACGATGCTCCACGACCAGAACCTCGACGAGTACATCGTGCGCACCCTGGGGCTCGAGAAGTCGGGCGAGGTGGACTGGTCGCGCTGGGAGAACGTGCTCTCGGCCGTCCACAACCCCAAGCACGAGGTCACGATCGGCCTGGTCGGCAAGTACATCGACCTGCCCGACGCGTACCTCTCGGTCACCGAGGCGCTGAAGGCCGGCGGGTTCGCCCACGAGGCGCACGTGAAGATCACGTGGATCCCGTCCGACCAGTGCGAGACGCCCGAGGGCGCGGCCAAGGCGCTCGGCGGCCTCGACGGCATCATCGTGCCGGGCGGCTTCGGCATCCGCGGGATCGAGGGCAAGCTCGGCGCGCTGCGCTTCGCCCGCGAGCAGGGCATCCCGACCCTGGGCATCTGCCTGGGTCTGCAGTGCATGGTCATCGAGTACGCGCGCAACGTCGCCGGGCTCGCGGATGCGTCCTCCAGCGAGTTCGATCCCGAGACCCCGTTCCCGGTCGTCGCGACCATGGCCGAGCAGGTCGACATCCTCGAGAGCGGCGATCTGGGCGGCACCATGCGCCTGGGCCTCTACCCGGCCGATCTCGCCGCCGGCTCGATCGCGGCCGAGGTCTACGGCTCCGACCGTGCCGAGGAGCGTCACCGCCACCGCTACGAGGTCAACAACGCCTATCGCGAGCAGTTGGCCGACGCGGGGCTCGTCTTCTCGGGGTTGAACCCCGAGCTCGGCCTCGTGGAGTACGTGGAGTTGCCGCGCGAGGTGCACCCGTACTACATCGCCACCCAGGCGCACCCGGAGCTGCGGTCGCGTCCCACCTCGCCCCACCCGCTCTTCCGCGGTCTCGTGGGCGCGGCGTTGGATCGCCACCGCGCCAGCGAGCTCTTCGACGTTGAGAATGACTGACGACGCCGTGACGGATCTCCGCGACGACCCCGTCGACGCGGAGATCCTCGCGAGCGACACGGTGTACCGGGGGCGCGTCTGGGACGTGCGCTCGGACACCGTGCGCTACGCGGACGGGGAGATCGTGCGGCAGTACGTCGCGCATCCGGGCGCCGCGGCGATCGTCGCGCTCGACGCCGACGGGCGGGTGCTGCTCATCCAGCAGTACCGCCACCCGGTGCGCCGGCGCGACTGGGAGGTGCCCGCGGGTCTCCTCGACGTCGTGGGGGAGGAGCCGCTCGAGGCGGCGCGGCGCGAGCTCGCCGAAGAGGCGGATCTCGTCGCCGACCGATGGGAGCCCCTGCTCCGCATGTACACGACACCGGGCGGCAGCGACGAGATCGTCCACCTCTTCCTCGCCCGCGGGCTGAGTCCCGCCCCGCACGCGCACGAGCGCGAGGCGGAGGAGGCCGACATCCGCACGGCGTGGGTGCCGCTTCACGACGCGATCACGGCGGTGCTGGAGGGGCGCATGCGCAACGGCATCCTGGCCGCCGGCGTGTTCGCCGCGGCGGAGCGCCTCAGGCGGGACGGCACGGGCGTCTGAGATGCGCATCGAGCGCGCGGTCGAGGTCTACCTCCGGCACGTGACGATCGAACGGGGTCTCGCCGCCCACACCGTCGACGCCTACCGGCGGGACCTCGCCGTCTACGCGGCGTGGCTCGCGGAGGCCGGTCTCGCGGATGTGGCGGAGATCACCGCCGCTCACGTCGCCGACTTCGGGGCCGAGCGGGCGCGCGCCGAGCCCCGGCCGGCCGCGTCGAGCCTCGCCCGCCTGCAGTCCTCGGTGCGGGGGTGGCACCGATTCCTCGTGCGCGAGGGGATCCGTGACGACGATCCGGCCACGACGTTGCGTCCGCCCAAGCTGCCGCAACGGCTGCCGAAGGCGCTGACGATCGACCAGGTGGAGCGGCTGCTCGACGCGGCGGGCCCCGCGCCCGGTGCCGATCGCTCCGCCGAGGCCGTCGCGGTGCGCGATCGCGCGCTCGTCGAGCTTCTGTACGCCACCGGAGCGCGCGTGTCGGAGGTCATCCAGCTGGATGTCGACGATCTCGCCACGGGCGACATGCTGCGCGTGCGCGGCAAGGGCTCCAAGGAACGCGTCGTGCCCGTCGGGTCGTACGCACGGTCCGCGGTCGACGCCTACCTCGTGCGGGCGCGGCCCGAGCTGGCGGCGCGCGGGCGGGCGTCGCCGCGGCTGTTCCTCGGCGCCCGCGGGGCGCCGTTGTCGCGCCAGAGCGCGTGGGCCGTGCTGCAGCAGGCGGCCGAGCGTGCGGGGCTCGAGGCGCACGTGTCGCCGCACACGCTGCGCCATTCCTTCGCGACCCACCTGCTGCAGGGCGGCGCCGACGTCCGCGTCGTGCAGGAACTGCTGGGGCACTCGTCGGTGGCCACCACGCAGATCTACACCTACGTGAGCGTCGACGCGCTCCGCGACGTCTACGCGACGTCGCACCCCCGCGCGCGCTGAGACGGTTATCCCCGGCCCCTCGGGCCCCGTCGGTGCGGCGGCGCGGGGCAGGATGGCGCCGTGCCCGCCCCCACCGCGCTCCCGTCCCGTGCCCTGGCCGTCTTCTGGATCATCGTCGGACTCATCGGATGGGGCGTCTCGTTCCTGCTGTACTTGGAGTACATCGGACAGCTCAGCGGCGCGGAACCGATCGTCACCTGCCAGCTGAGCGTGATCGTGACGTGCGGGCCGAACCTGCTCTCACCGGGCGGCAACCTGCTCGGCTTCTCGAACTCGCTCATCGGGGTGGTGCTCTTCCTCGGTCCGATCTTCGCGGGCGTCACGGCGCTGGCGACCGTCGGCGGTCAGCGCGACGCGTACTGGCGGGTGTTCACGGGCTTCGTGACCGGCGCGATGATCTTCGTGCACGTGCTCGCCTATCGCAGCGTCTTCGAGTACGGCTCGCTCTGCCCCTGGTGCATGATCGTGTGGCTCGTGACGATCCCGCTCTTCTGGGTGACGCTCGGCTGGTCGGCGCGCGAGGGCATCTGGGGCAGATGGGCGGTGCGCCCGGGGGAGTTCCTCCGCAGCTGGGCGCCGCTGGTGGCCATCGCCGACATCGCCCTGATCGCGGTCGTGGCCCAGCTGCGTCTCGACGCGCTCGGCTCTCTGTTCTGACCCTGCGCGCCGCGCGCGGTATTGCGATTCTGTGAATTCTCTGTACGGATACCCCGGTCAGCGGCTAGCGTCGGGGCATCCGGGGAAACGCGAGAGGACTTCACTGTGAACAGAGCACGACACCACTCCGCCCGGATCCTGGTGGGCATCGGGGCGGGCGCCGCCGTGGCGCTCGTGGCCGGCATCGCCCCCGCGGCAGCGGTGGACCCCGCCGATCTCGACGAGCGGGTGACGACCGACGCCGTGCTCGTGCACCTCGAGCAGCTGCAGGCGGTGGCCGACGCGAACGGCGGCAACCGCGCGGCGGGCACGCCCGGGTACGAGGCGAGCGCCGCGTACATCGAGGCCGCCCTCACCTCCGCGGGCTACACGCCCGTGCGCCAGTACTTCGACGCCGCCCTGCAGACGATCGACGCCTTCTCGCTCGCGATCGACGGCATCATCTTCGACGACGATGAGGATGACGACGGCACCGCCGATCCGCTCGGCGTGCCGATGGAGTACACGCCCGGCACCCCCGCCGGCGGACTCGTCGACGTGCCGTTGATCGCGCCGTCGGCGGCGAACGGCTGCTCCGCGGCCGACTGGGACGGCGTCGACGCGACCGGCGCGATCGCCCTCGTCTCGCGGGGCGTGTGCTCGTTCGCCGAGAAGTCCGCGGCCGCCGCCGGCGCCGGCGCGGTCGCAGCGATCATCTACAACAACGACGTCGGACCGCTCGAGGGCACCCTGGGCGGGCAGACCCCCGACCTCGTGCCGACCGTCGGCATCCTGCAGTCGCAGGGCGCCGAGATCCTCGCCGCGATGGAGGCGGGCGTCGTGACTGCCGACCTCGACCTGCAGCAGCACATCGACGAGATCGAGACCTTCAACGTCATCGCCGACACGCCCACGGGGCGCGCCGACAACGTCGTGATGCTCGGTGCCCACCTCGACTCGGTCGAGGACGGCGCGGGGATCAACGACAACGGGTCCGGCTCGGCGGCCATCCTCGAGGTGGCGCTGCAGCTCGCGGCCTCGGGCGAGCTCGAGAACCGCGTGCGGTTCGCGTGGTGGGGAGCGGAGGAGATCGGGCTGCTCGGCTCCGCGTACTACGTCGACGACCTGTACAACACCGGCGGCGACGCCGCCCTCGACACGATCGCGACCTACCTGAACTTCGACATGGTCGCCTCGCCCAACTACGTCATCTCGGTCTACGACGCCAACGAGTCGACCTACGAGGCGCCCGTCATCGTGCCGGAGGGCTCGGTGGCCACCGAGGCGGCGTTCACCGACTACTTCGACGCGAGCGGCCAGCCGTGGATCGACACGGCGTTCGACGGCCGGAGCGACTACGACGCTTTCATCCGCGCGGACATCCCGGCATCCGGTCTGTTCACCGGCGCCGACGATGTGAAGACGGCGGAGCAGGTGGCGCTGTTCGGCGGCACGGCCGGAATCCTGATGGATCCGAACTACCACACGGCCGCGGATGACATCACGAACGTGAACGTCGAAGCGCTCGGCATCATGCTCGGCGCGATCGCGAACGTCACCGCGTCGCTCGCGAACGACACCTCCGCCATCAACGGCGTCGTGCCGATCGTCGACCCCGTCCCGGTGCCCGCGCCCGCCCCCGACGTCACCAACGAGGGCGAGGGCTACCTCGCCGCATCCGGTGGCACGGCACCCGGCGGATGGATCGCCGCGGGCGTGCTGGCCGTGCTCGCCGGCGGGCTCGTGGTGAGCCGCGGGGCCCTGCGCCGCACCCGGTCGTGACACGAGCGGGCAGGGCACCGGCATGCCCTGCCCGCTCGAGCGCCCCGCGTCGGTAGAATCGATCGAACGACCCGGAGAGCAGGAGTACGGTGGCGGATCGCGCGGTGAAGCAAGCGGGGAAGACCTCGAAGACTGAGGTGACCCTCGGGCCCACCGGGCGACCGTATCAGGGCTTCGCGACGCCTCCGGCGCTCGCCGCCCATGGGCCCGCCCGGATCATCGCCCTCTGCAACCAGAAGGGCGGCGTGGGCAAGACCACGACGACGATCAATCTGGCGGCGTCGCTCGCCGCCTACGGGCGCAAGGTGCTCGCGGTCGACTTCGACCCGCAGGGCGCGCTGTCGGCGGGTCTCGGCATCCACACGCACGACATGCCGACGATCTACGACCTGCTGCTCGACACCAAGCGCGACCCGCGCGAGACGATCGTGCACACCGCGGTCGAGGGTCTCGACGTCATCCCGGCGAACATCGACCTGTCGGCGGCCGAGGTGCACCTGGTCAACGAGGTCGCGCGCGAGACGATCCTCGCCCGGGTGCTCCGCCATGTCGTGGCCGACTACGACGTCATCCTCATCGACTGCCAGCCGTCGCTGGGTCTGCTCACCGTCAACGCCCTCACGGCCAGCCACGGCGTGCTGATCCCGCTCGAGTGCGAGTTCTTCGCGCTGCGCGGTGTGGCGCTGCTGATCGAGACGATCGACAAGGTGCGTGACCGGCTGAACCCCAGCATCACCCTCGACGGCGTGCTGGCCACGATGTACGACCCGCGCACGCTGCACTCGCGCGAGGTCCTCGAGCGCGTGGTGGAGGCGTTCGGCGACGACGTCCTCGAGACGGTCATCGGACGCACGGTGAAGTTCCCCGACGCCTCGGTGTCGGGCATGCCCATCACCGAGTTCGCGCCCGAGCACGCGGCCGCGCAGGCCTATCTGCGGCTCGCGCGGGAGCTGGTCGCCCGTGGCGCTGTCGCCTGACCAGGAGCAGACGCCAACCGACGACGGTGGATTCCGTGTGTCGCTCGGGGTGTTCGACGGCCCGTTCGACCTGCTCCTGACGCTCATCTCGAAGCACGAGCTCGACATCACGGATGTGGCGCTCAGCGCGGTGACGGACGAGTTCATCGCCTACCTGCGCCAGCTGGGCCCCGATGCGGATCTGGATGAGGCCTCGCAGTTCCTCGTCGTCGCCACGACGCTGCTCGACATGAAGGTGGCCGGGCTTCTGCCGCAGGGCGAGCTCGTCGACGCCGAGTCGGTGGCGCTGCTCGAGGCGCGTGACCTGCTGTTCGCCCGTCTGCTGCAGTACCGCGCGTTCAAAGAGGTCTCGGCGTGGTTCGCGCGGTCGCTCGAGCGCGAGGACCGACGCCACATCCGCACCGTGCGCATCGACGAGAAGTACCGCCGGGCCGCGCCCGAGCTGGTGTGGACGCTCACGCCCGACGACTTCGCGGCGCTCGCGATGTTCGCACTGGCGCCCAAGGAGATCCCGCACGTCGGCCTCGACCACCTGCACGCCCCGCTCGTCAGCATCCGCGAGCAGGCCGCGATCGTCGTGACGCTGCTGCGCGAGCGCGGCACGCTGTCGTTCCGCGACCTGATCGCCGGGGTCGCCGCCCCCGGCATCGTCGTCGCCCGATTCCTGTCCATCCTCGAGCTGTACCGCCACGCCGCGCTGTCGTTCGAGCAACTCGAACCGCTCGGTGAGCTCACGCTCCGCTGGAGCGCGGAACGGTGGTCCGAGGAGAACCTCGCCACGCTGGGAGCCGATTATGACCGATGACACCGAAGCGCCCGCCGCACCCGCCGCGCAGGGCGAGGACGAGCCCACGGCCTGGCCGCAGGATGTCGGCTCGGTCGCGCGCCGGCTCGAAGCCGTGCTGCTCATCCTCGACGAGCCGCACAGCGTCGTGAGCCTCGCCGCCGCCGTCAGCGCACCCGTGCCGGCCGTGCGCAAGGCCATCGCCGCGCTCGTGGCCGACTACGACGGCGAGACCGGCGGACCGCGTCGCGGTTTCGAGCTGCGGGAGGTCGGCGGCGGCTGGCGCCTCTACGTGCGCGACGACTACGACCGTCTCATCACCGAGTTCCTCGGCACCCAGCAGCCGTCCCGCCTCTCGCAGGCGGCTCTCGAGACCCTCGCGGTCATCGCGTACAAGCAGCCCGTGACCCGCGGCCAGGTCGCCTCGATCCGCGCGGTCAACGTCGACTCCGTGGTGCGTACGCTGGTGGGTCGGGCGCTGATCACCGAGGTCGGACACGACCCCGAGACCGGGGCGATCCTCTACGGGACCACGGCCGCACTGCTCGAGAAGCTCGGGATCAACTCCCTGGACGAGCTTCCGCACATCTCACCGCTGCTCGACGATGGGTCGACCGGCTTCGACGAGGGGATCCGATGACCGAGAACGACGAGGGCGTCCGCCTGCAGAAGGCCCTGGCGAACGCGGGAGTCGCCTCGCGGCGCGTCGCCGAGCAGATGATCGCGGAGGGGCGCGTGCGCGTCAACGGCACCGTCGTCGACGCCCTGGGCAGCCGCATCCGGCCCGAGACGGACATGGTGGATGTCGACGGCATCGCCGTGCAGTTCGACCAGTCCATGCGCTACGTGATGCTGAACAAGCCCACGGGGGTCGTCAGCTCGATGCGCGACGAGCGCGGTCGCCCCGATCTGCGGCGCTACACCGACGAGTTCGAGGAGCGGCTGTACAACGTCGGCCGTCTCGACGCCGAGACGTCGGGGCTGCTGCTGCTGACGAACGACGGCGACCTCTCGCACGTGTTGGCGCACCCCTCGTTCGGAGTGACGAAGGTGTACATCGCGAAGGTCGAGGGGCGGGTCTCGCCGCAGAGCATCGCCTCGCTCACGCGCGGCATCGAGCTGGAGGACGGCCCGATCGCGGCCGACAAGGCGCGGCTGCTCGACGCGTCGTACGACAGCAGCCTGGTGGAGCTCACCCTGCACTCCGGGCGCAACCGGATCGTCCGCCGGATGATGGCGGCCGTCGGGCATCCGGTGCTCGAACTCGTGCGCCGTCAGTTCGGTCCGCTGCACCTGGGAACGCTCCCGGCGGGCCGGTCGCGGGAACTGACTAAAATCGAGCGGGGGGCGCTGCTCACTCTCGCGCGCCGTGACGCCGAGACGGCGCCGCCCGCAGACCAGGAGAACGTGTGAGCGAGTCCACCGCAGCAGGCGCCGTGCGCGTCGCTTCGCGGACCGCCGGCACCGTCCGCGTGGTCGGCGCGGGCCTGCTCGGCGCGAGCATCGGCCACGCGCTGCGCGCGCGCGGCGTCGATGTGGTGCTCGACGACACCTCGCCCGCGCAGCTGCGCCTCGCGATCGACTACGGCGCCGGCCGGGCGCCCGCGCCCGGTGACACGCCCTCCCTCGTCGTCGTGGCGGTGCCGCCCGATGTCATCGCCGACGTCGTCGAGCGCGAGCTGGCCGCGTACCCGGACGCCGTCGTCACGGATGTGGCGAGTGTGAAGACCGAGCCGCTCGAGGCGCTGCGCGCGCGCGGCGTGGACCTGACCCGCTACATCGGCTCGCACCCCATGGCCGGGCGCGAGCGCGGTGGGGCGATCTCGGCGCGCGCCGACCTGTTCATCGGCCGCCCGTGGGTGGTCTGCCGCGACGAGGAGACCTCCGCCGCGCACTTGGCGCTCGTGGAGGGCCTCGCGCTCGACCTCGGTGCGATGCCGATCGAGATGGCTCCCGACGAGCACGACCGCGCCGTCGCGCTCGTGTCTCACGTGCCGCAGCTGGTCTCGACGCTTCTCGCCGGCCGCCTCGCCGAGGCCCCGGAGGGCTCGCTCGGCCTCGCCGGGCAGGGCGTGCGCGACACGACCCGGCTCGCCGCATCCGCGCCCGAGCTCTGGGTGCAGATCCTCGGGGCGAACGCGGCGCCCGTGGTCGACGTGCTCGATGCGCTCGCCGCCGACCTCGCCGCCGTCACCGACGCGCTGCGCGTTCCCGATGCCCCCGGATCCCGCCGCGCCGTCGCCGACACGATCCGGCAGGGCAACCAGGGCGTCGAGCGCCTGCCCGGCAAGCACGGTCAGAACCGTCGCTTCGACTCCATCGTCGTCATGGTCGACGACACCCCGGGCCAGCTGGGTCGCCTCTTCGGTGAGCTGGGCGAGCTCGGTGTCAACGTGGAGGATCTGCGCCTGGAGCATTCGCCCGGCGCACAGTTCGGTCTCGCCGAGATCAGTGTCGTGCCCGCCGCATCCGGTCCCGCCGTCGCGGGGCTCGAGGCGCGCGGATGGAGGATTGCGAGCAGTGTCAATGAGTAACGAGGATGTCGTGGTCATCGCCGTCGACGGGCCCGCAGGAAGCGGCAAGTCGTCGGTGTCGAAGCAGGTCGCGCGGCGGCTGGGGTACGGGTACCTCGACACCGGCGCCGTCTACCGCTCGCTCGCGTGGCACGCGCTCGATCGCGGTGTCGACACGTCGGATGCGGCATCGGTCGTCGACGCGATGGGCGATTTCGACGGCAGCATCTCGCTCGACCCCGACAGCTACTGGGTGCGCGTCGGCGAGAACGACGTCACCGACGCGATCCGCGAGTCCCGCGTGACCGACGCGGTGAGCGGCGTGGCCCGCGTGCCCGTCGTGCGCCACGCGGTGAACGCGCGGTTCCGCGAGCTCGTGGCCGAGTCCGGCCGGCCCGGCGTGGTGGTGGAGGGGCGCGACATCACGACGGTCGTCGCCCCCGACGCGCCCGTCCGGGTGCTGCTGACCGCGGCCCCCGAGGTGCGCGCGGCGCGGCGCAGCGCCGAGACCCACGGGCAGGACGCGGCATCGGTCGCGGACGCCCTGCACCGACGCGACGCGTCGGACTCGACCGTCGTCGACTTCATGTCGGCGGCCCCAGGTGTGGAGGTCGTCGATTCGAGCGACCTCGATTTCGAACAGACGGTGGCGGCAGTACTCGCGGTCACCGAGCGGATGCGGGAGGCCCAGAATGCACGCTGACGACGAATACGACGCAGGACCCGACCAGCTCGAGGAGAAGCTCGCCGACCTCGACGAGAACCTCGCCGAGCAGCGCGCGGCGACGCTGCGCGCGTCGCTGCAGGACTACGACCTCGACGAGGACGACGCCGACGTCCTCGAGGGGCTGATCGGTGACGGCGACGGCATCGAGTACTCGGCCGCGCTGCCGGTCGTCGCGATCGTCGGTCGCCCGAACGTCGGCAAGTCCGCGCTGGTGAACCGCATCCTCGGTCGCCGCGAGGCCGTCGTCGAGGACACCCCCGGCGTCACGCGCGACCGCGTGACGTACAAGGCGGAGTGGCTCGACCGGCGCTTCTCGCTCGTCGACACCGGCGGCTGGGAGCCCGACGCCCGCGGCATCGATCGCTCGGTCGCGGCGCAGGCCGAGATCGCGATCGACCTGGCCGACATGGTGCTGTTCGTCGTCGACGCGAAGGTCGGGGCCACCTCGACCGACGAGTACGTCGTGAAGCTGCTGCGTCGCAGCGGCAAGCCGGTCATCCTCGTGGCGAACAAGATCGACGACGCGCGCCAGGAGCCTGAAGCCGCAGCGCTGTGGAGCCTGGGACTCGGCGAACCGCGCCCGGTCTCGGCGATCCACGGTCGCGGCGTCGCCGACCTGCTCGACGAGGTCATGAAGGTGCTGCCGGAGGTGTCGGCGGTGGCCAAGCAGGAGATCGGCGGCCCGCGTCGCGTGGCGATCCTCGGACGCCCGAACGTCGGCAAGTCGTCGCTGCTGAACAAGGCCGCGGGCGAGGAGCGCGTGGTCGTCAACGAGCTCGCGGGAACCACGCGCGACCCGGTCGACGAGATCGTGGACCTGGGCGGCAAGCTCTGGCGTCTGGTCGACACCGCCGGCATCCGCCGCCGCGTGCACCTGCAGCAGGGCGCGGACTTCTACGCGTCGCTGCGCACCTCGGCCGCGCTCGAGAAGGCGGAGGTCGCGGTCGTCGTGATCGACGTCTCGCAGCCGATCAGCGAGCAGGACGTGCGCATCATCGACATGGTGCTCGAGTCTGGCCGTGCGCTCGTGCTCGCGTTCAACAAGTGGGATCGCCTGAACGACGACGACCTCGAGAACGCGGATCGTCGCCGGTACCTCGAGCGCGAGATCGAGCAGGACCTCGCCCACGTCGCCTGGGCGCCGCGCGTCAACATCTCGGCGCGCACCGGACGCCACCTCGAGAAGCTGGTTCCGGCGCTCGAGACCGCGCTCGAGTCGTGGGATCAGCGCATCTCGACCGGAAAGTTCAACGCGTTCCTGTCGGAGCTCGTCGCCGAGCACCCGCACCCGCTGCGCGGTGGCAAGCAGCCCCGCATCCTGTTCGGCACGCAGGCGGGCACGCGTCCGCCGACCTTCGTGCTGTTCACGACCGGGTTCCTCGACCCCGGCTACCGTCGCTTCATCCAGCGGCGCCTGCGCGAGCTGTACGGCTTCGAGGGCACGCCGATCGTGGTCAACATGCGGGTGCGCGAGAAGCGCCAGCGCTGAGCGCACGTCGTGGCGGGGGCCCCGACGGCCCCCGCCCCGCCCCCACCCCCCCACCAAACGCGCGGACCCGGGCGCCCGCGGGGAGGGGGTCCCCGCGCTGGGGCCGGTCGGGTCGCGTGGGGCGGGGCCCCCCCCCCCCCCCCCCACGACGCTCACCGCACGACGAACCGGTCGAACCGGTGCGCCGGCAGGTCGTCGAACGCGACCGGCGCGAGGTCTGCGGACTCGCCGTCGGTGCGCGGCATCGGCAGGCGCACGCCCTCGCTCCGGAACCGCTGCACCGCCCATGTGTGCACACCGGCATCCGCGAGCCGGTGGCCGAGCGCGGTGAGCTGCGCCTCATCCATCGCGTCGGGATGCACGGTCGTGCGGATCTCGTAGTCGAGCGGCCGCGGGCTGCCCGCGCGGGCAGCGGCCGCGCCGAGCAGCACCGCGAGGGACCCCCACGAGCGCTCGGCGGCGTTCGCGTACCCGGTGACCCGCTCGTAGCCCGTGCGCCCGGCCTTGATGTCGAGGCCCACCCAGTCGAGCTGGGGCAGCAGGCGCTGCAGGGCCGCGGGGTAGGCGCCGGCGGTGTGCAGCCCGACGGCGAAGCCCATCTGCCGCACCGCCGCCACCGCGCCGGGCAGCGCGGGCTGCATGGTGGGCTCGCCGCCCGAGAACACGACGCCGTCGAGCAGCCCGCGGCGGCGCCGCAGGAACGCGCAGAGCCGCTGCCAGCTCATCACGCCGGGTGCGCGGGGCGCACGCAGGTCCGGGTTGTGGCAGTAGAAGCAGTCCCACGGGCACCCCTGCAGGAAGACCGTGGCGACGAGGCGGTCGGGCCAGTCGACGGTCGAGAGCTTCGAGAGCCCTGCGATGCGGATGTCGTGGGGCGGCGCCGCGAGCGGCACCATGTCAGCGCGCCGCCGTGGCGAGCGAGCGCTCCTCGGCGAATGCCAACCGCTCCGCCGCCTCGCCCTGCTTGCCGATGTTGAACGAGGACACCGGGCGGAAGTAGCCCATGACGCGCGTCCACACCTCGCACGCGCTGCCGCAGTCGGGGCACACCGTGTGCTCGCCGGAGCGGTACCCGTGCGTGGGGCAGATCGAGAACGTCGGGGTGATGGTGATGTAGGGCAGCCGGAACTTCTCGAGCGCACGGCGCACGAGGGTGCGGCACGCGGCGGACGAGGTCATCGCCTCGCCCATGTACAGGTGCAGCACGGTGCCGCCGGTGTACTTCTGCTGCAGGTCCTCCTGCATCGCGAGGGCCTCGAAGGCGTCGTCGGTGAAGCCCACCGGCAGCTGCGAGGAGTTCGTGTAGTACGGGTTCGCGTCGCTGCCGGCCTGGTGGATGCCGTCGAAGCGCGCGAGGTCGGCCTTGGCGAAGCGGTAGGTGGCGCCCTCGGCGGGCGTCGCCTCCAGGTTGTACATCGTGCCGGTGGCCTCCTGGAACTCGACCATGCGGGCGCGGATGTGGTCGAGCACGCGGGCGACGAGGTCGTGACCCTCGTCGTCGGTGATGTCGATGCGGTCGCCGCTGAAGTTGCGCACCATCTCGTTCAAGCCGTTGACGCCGATCGTCGAGAAGTGGTTGTCGAGCGTGCCGAGGTAGCGCTTGGTGTACGGGAACAGGCCGCCGTCGATGTGGTGCTGGATGACGGCACGCTTGGCCTCGAGGGTGTCGCGGGCGATCTCGATGAGCTCGTCGAGCCGCGCGAGCAGGCCCGCCTCATCCCCGGGGTGGAGGAACCCGAGGCGCGCGCAGTTGACCGTGACGACGCCGAGCGAGCCGGTCTGCTCGGCCGAGCCGAAGAGGCCGTTGCCGCGCGCGAGCAGCTGCGTGAGGTCGAGCTGCAGCCGGCAGCACATGGAGCGGATCATGCCGGGGTCGAGGTCGGAGTTCACGAAGTTCTGGAAGTACGGCAGCCCGTACTTGGCGGTCATCGCGAAGAGCGCGTCGACGGCGGGGTCGTCCCAGTCGAAGTCCTTGGTGATGTTGTAGGTGGGGATGGGGAAGGTGAACGCGCGGCCCAGCGCGTCGCCCTCGGTCATGACCTCGATGAAGGCCCGGTTGATCATCGCGCGCTCGTCGCCGAGGTCGCCGTAGGTGAAATCGCACACCGTGCCGCCGATGAGCGGGCGCTGCTCGGCGAGGTCGTCGGGGCAGGTCCAGTCGAGGGTGAGGTTGGTGAACGGCGTCTGCGTGCCCCACCGCGAGGGCACGTTGAGGTTGAAGACGAACTCCTCGATCGCCTGGCGGACGGTGGGGTAGGTCAGCGCGTCGAGCCGCACGAAGGGTGCGAGGTAGGTGTCGAACGAGCTGAACGCCTGGGCGCCGGCCCACTCGTTCTGCAGCGTGCCGAGGAAGTTGACCATCTGGCCGAGGGCGCTCGTGAGGTGGCGCGGCGGGGCCGACGAGACCTTGCCGGGCACGCCGTTGAAGCCCTCCTCCAGCAGCATCCGCAGCGACCAGCCCGCGCAGTACCCGGCGAACATGTCGAGGTCGTGGATGTGGATGTCGCCCTCGCGGTGCGCCGTGCCCGCGGCCGGGGCGTAGACCTCGTCGAGCCAGTAGTTGGCGATGACCTTGCCCGAGGTGTTGAGCATCATGCCGCCGAGCGAATAGCCCTGGTTCGCGTTCGCATTGACCCGCCAGTCGCCCCGGGAGAGATACTCGTCGATCGTCGCGGCGACGGGGACGTTTCGGGCGGTGCGGGATGTGCTCATGCGGACTCCTGGGATCGGCGGGCGGCGTGTGGATCCATCACTGTAGGCGTCGGGTCGGCGCGCGGGAGGGGCGGCGGGCGGTGAATAATCGGCGCCGTTCGGGTGTCGTGTTCGGGTCTCGGAATGACACCGGCCGCGGGGGAGGGGCGGGGATGTGGGAAGGTGGGACGATGACCGTCGAACCGCCGTCCCCGGGTGAGCCGCGCCGGCCTCTCGGGCCGCGCGATCCCGGCGATGCGTGGGTCGTTGCGCCCGACGGCCAGCGCTTCTGGGGGCGCTTCGGAGCCGCGGGTCTGCTCGCCGTCGACGCCGAGCGCGGCGTGCTGCTGCAGCACCGCGTGTCATGGAGTCACTTCGGCGGCACGTGGGCGCTGCCGGGCGGTGCCCGCCACCAGGACGAGTCGGCCGTCGACGGCGCCATGCGCGAGGCGACCGAGGAGGCCGGCGTGCCCGACGGCGCGGTGCGGCCGCGGCTGCTCAGCGTCCTCGACCTCGGCTACTGGTCGTACACGACGCTCGTCGCCGACGTGGTGCGCCCGTTCGAACCGGTCATCAGCGACCCCGAAAGCGTCGAGCTGTCGTGGGTGCCGATCTCCGAGGTCGACACGTACCCCCTGCATCCCGGGTTCGCGGATTCGTGGACCCTGCTGCGCCCCCTGCTCGAGCGCCGGCCCGTGGTCGTCGTCGACGCGGCGAACGTTGTGGGCTCGGTTCCCGACGGCTGGTGGCGCGACCGCGCGGGCGCGGCCGCGCGGCTGCTCACCCGGCTCGAGGGCATCGCGTCCGAGGGGATCGTCGCCGACGCCCTGGGGCTGCCCGCCGCGCGCTGGTTCCCGCGCATCGTCGTGGTGCTCGAAGGCGCCGCGCGGGAGGCGCGGACCGTGGGCTCCGCGGGAGGCGTGGATGTGGTGCACGCCCCCGCATCCGGCGACGACGAGATCGTGGCGCAGGTGCTCGCCGCCGCCGCATCCGGCGAGGCGGTGACGGTCGTCACGAGCGATCGCGCGCTGGCCGACCGGGCGACAGCGGGCGGCGCCACCGTGCACGGCGCGGGCTGGTTGCTCGACCTGCTCGGCTGAGGCGCTCGCCGCGGGGCGCTGCTACGGGTTCCTGCCGTACGGGCTCCCGCCGCGCGGGCTACTGCCGCGCGACGGCGAGGCGTTGCCGCATCCGGATCGGCGAGCGGGTGACGGCTCGCCAGGTTCGGGAGGGATCCCACCACGAGGGCCCGCGCACTTCGGGGAGTCCGTGCCGCATGCGGATCGTCCAGCCGCCGGAGTCGAGGGTGCGGTGGTGATGCCAGCAGAGCAGCACCCCGTTGTCGGTGGATGTGGGACCGCCCGCGGCGTGCTCGGTGACGTGGTGGATCTCGCACCAGGCGGCGGGTACGTCGCAGCCGGGGATGATGCAGCCGCCGTCGCGCAGGGCGATCGCACGCCGCTGGTGGGCGGCGAACACCCGATCGATGATCGAGATCGATTGGATGCGACCGTGGGTGTCGGAGACCACGCGCTGCACGCCGCCCGTGCAGGCGATCTGCCGCGCCGCGTCGATCGAAACGGGGGAGGGCAGTCCGTCGATGTGCGCCATGCCGCGCCCGGTGACGAGGTCGTCCTGCGTGACAGAAATCACGAGTGTGGGTGCGGCGCCGCCGATCGTGGGCAGTTCGCCCGCCCGCGCGGCCACGGTGAGAATCGTCGCGAGGGCGTCGTGCTCGCGGTGCGGGCGCGTGCGCATCTCGGACGGGGCGTCGACGGTGAGGTCCTCGTCGATGAACCGCGGGCCGGTCGGCTCGTTCTTCGGATTGAGGATGCTGTCGAACAGACGGCGCAGCTGCCCGGCCACCTCGGGGAGGAGCTCGCCGCGCAGCGGCACGAGACCGTCCCGCGGCACACCGAACCGCACGCCCCGGCGACGCATGGCCGCCGCCTCGGCCGGTTCGGCACCGTCGGGGTTCAGGTACATCGCCCAGACCGATGCCTGAGCACGCAGCTCGTCGGCGCACGGCAGCGGGGCCGCGGCGGACCCGCCCCCATCCGCCCCCGGACCGCGCGCGGCGGCGGCCAGCTCGGTGTCGGCGGCGAGCCGGAGGGCAGCGTCGCGGGTGGCCGTGCTGATCGCGCCCGACACCGCAACGACACCGTCGACGCCCACGATCCCGTCGACGAGCGCCTGGCGCAGCGCGGGGAAGTCCGCGGGCATCGCGGCCCCCGTGGTGAGCGCGATGGGCTCGGCGACGGCCTCGGCCGCACGGGCCACCGAGCGCGCCGTCTGCCCGGACACCCGTGCCGTGCGTTGCACGAGCTCTGCGACGGTGCGGCAGCCGTGACGCGTCGTGAGGCGGTCGGCGGTCGCGACCGTCTCGGACCGCACGGCAACCTGCGCCGTGGCCTCGACGAGCGCGGCGTCGGCGCGGCGGCCGATCTCGCCCGCGGTGTCGAGCAGTGCGAGCACATCGGCATCGGAAAGACCGCGAACGGTGCCCGATGCCAGGGCCGTAGACACGACCTCGCCGACCTGCGCCGCGAGGTCGCGGAGGGTGTCGACGAAGCTGTCCATACCCCTATTCTGCCGAGGGCCTCCGACATTCCGGGCCGTGAAAGACCGGATCAGAAGATCTTTTTCGCGGCTAACCCGTGCACTCGGCGACGTCGTCCTGAGAACGGGATCTACTCCGACTCGCGTCCGCGGAGCTTGTCGAGATCGCGCCGCTCGCGCTTGGTCGGACGCCCCGCGCCGCGGTCGCGCATCGGCACGAACGCGGTCAGTTCCCGCGGGGGCGGGGGAGGAGTCTTGTCGTCCGCCGCCAGGGCCGCGAGGGGAGCACTCACGCGCTTCACGATCGTCTGGCGCACCACCAGGATGCGGTCGAACCCGGCGATGCGCACGCGCACCTCGTCGCCCGGGCGCACGAGCTGCGCCGCCTTCGCGCGCTCGCCGCCGAGGCGGACGTGACCCGCGCGGCACGCGGTCGTGGCGGCGGAACGGGTCTTGTACACACGCACTGCCCAGAGCCAGGAGTCGATGCGGACCGGGCCGACGGCATCCGTCATGCGGGCACCGCCTGGCGCGGGGGAGTGCGCACCGCGCCGAGGGCGATGAGGCCCTGCCCGGCGCCGTAGAGCAGCATGATGAGCGGGCTCGTCCACTCGAGGGCGCCGTCGGGGGTGAACAGGCGGAAGGCGAGCAGGCTGTCGGAGGCCAGGAACAGCGCAGCACCGACGGCGACGGCGGGCGTGCAGCGCGCGGCGGTGATCGCGGTCGCACCCAGCAGCACCCCGTAGACGGCGAGGGCCGCGAGCATCAGCCCGCCGTTGGGCTGGGGCAGCAGGAGCGCGGCCATCGCCGCGAGCAGGGCGACCCACCACGCGGCGTAGACCAGGGTCCATCGCGGCAGGCGCTGCACGGCGATCCAGCGCACGAAGAGGCGGATGTAGGCGACGTGCGCCAGGCCGAACAGCAGCAGCATGAGGGGGATCGTCGGCAGGAACGCGGGGAGAACACCGACGCTGTCGCCCAGCCACGACAGTGCGACGGCGGTGAGCAGGGCCGCGAACCCCGCGGGGCGCGATCGCCGGGCCGCCCAGATCACGGCGCCTGCCAGCACCGGCATGAGCAGCAGCTTGGTCGGATCGGCGACAGCCGCGGCATCCACGGCCAGCGCGACGACGTGTACGGCGACGACGACGGCGAACAGCGCGAAGCCCCAGAGCGTCGAGCGCGCCGAGGCGACGCGATCGGATGCCGGGGCTGCGGTGCGCATGCCCCCACGTTATCGGCCGGAACGCCGCCGTCGCGGGCCTCGGCGCGCGCGGGAGCCGGCCGCGTTCGCGGGCACCGCCGAGAGCGGGTAAGATAATCGAGTTGCCCGCTTGCGGGTGGCATCGGGATGTGGCGCAGCTTGGTAGCGCACTTGACTGGGGGTCAAGGGGTCGCAGGTTCAAATCCTGTCATCCCGACGGAAAAGCCCAGGTGAGAGCTTATTTCTTACCTGGGCTTCGTCGTTCCCGTCCGAGGTTTATGGGGACCTTCGTGGACTGGGTCCCGTTGCGCCACGATGTCGAGGAGTGGGTGGTTGCCGAGCGCCGGGACACAGCCGGGACGCCGGCGCCCCGTTCGACGCTCGTGACGGAGATCAGCGGTGCGGTGAGGGCCGCGTCCCGGCGGAGGTCCGGGAGGGCGCCTGCCGCTGTTCTTGGGCGTCGAGGAATGCGTTGGCCCGCTCGGCGGCGGAGGCAAGGTGGCGGGTGTCGGGGTGCAGGTAGCCGCGCGTGGTCTCGATGGACTTGTGTCCGAGGATGCGTTGCAGCACGTGCAGGTGGATGCCGGCGTCGGCCATCCAGGTCGCGCCGGTGTGGCGGAGCCCGTGCCGAGTCAGTGAGGGCAGTCCGAGCTCGGTGACGACGTCGTCACACTTGGTCGCGTCGCGCACGCTGGCTGTGGTCAGTACGCCGCCGCGGGGACCGCGCAGCAGCCGCTCGTCGGGCTCGCGGTCCGCCGTTAGACGCTCCAACACTGGCTTGAGTGCGTTCAGGATCGGGATCAAACGCGCGGCTCGTCCCTTGGTCTGCTTGGTGACAAGTCCGCCGGACCCGGGGTAGGCCCGCCAAGCACGCGTCGTCCTCCGCCTCGCCCTCGGACTCGCCGTGCGCCACGAGATCCTCCCGCGCAATCCCAGGACCATGTCTCGCGCCTGCGCAGACCGGCGCGAAGTCCCGACGTGTTTACCTGGGACGAGATCGCCGCTATCCGCGCCGCGACCCGCGACTGGGAGAAGCGGCCCATCCTCGCCGGTCCCCGTCCCGACGGACAACTCGGGCAGATCGTCGAATTCATGCTTGGCACATCCGCCCGAATCGGCGAAGTACTTGCGATCCGCGTCGCCGACCTCGACCTCGACGCACCCGTGCCGATGGTCCGTGTCGCGGGGACGATCGTCAGTCGCAAGGGCGAACCTACACATCGACAGGATCATCCGAAGACCGCACGCTCGGTCCGTCGCGTCGCGCTCCCCGGGTTCGCGGTCCGTGCTCGGGTCCGCGCGCTGCGTTTTGCCGGCCCGGAGACACTGTTGTTCGCAACCCGTGTCGGGACATCGCACACGACGAGTAACGTCCGCCGTCAGCTGCGTGACGTCATGGACCAGGCCGGCATCGAAGACGTCACCCCGCACAGGTTCCGTCGTACCGCGGCCACCGCGATCAACGATGTCGGAGGGCTCCAGCTCGCCTCTGAGCTCCTCGGCCACAGCGACCCCGCGATCACCCGTGAGCACTACATTCGCCGAAACGAGACCGTGAACCCCGCCACTGCAGGGTTCCTCGAGCAGGCGTTCGGGAGGGCGAGTTGAGCAGTCGGGAGAGCTCTTGGTTCCGGTTGCGCACACCCCCGAGGCAGCTTCCAAACTCAACCGTCACACTCCCGCGACTCCTTGGCCTGCTGGACGCGGGTTGAGGTTGAAGACTCCAGGACGCGCTGGAGTTGGCAGGTGAAGTGCACCCGAAGCACTTCAACTTTTGGGGGCTCGCCGACACCACCATCTACCGGGCGATGTCTGACTCCTTGGGTACCCTGAGAAGATGCAGCAGACAGGATCGATCGACCCATTCACGTTCGTCGATCTGTTCGCCGGCCTCGGAGGCTTCCACATCGCGCTGGAGAACCTCGGCGGCAGCGCGGTGTTCGCTGCGGAGTGGGATCCGACGCTCAACGCACTCTACAACGTCAACTTCGATCTCAAGCCGTGGGGCGATGTCAACAAGCTCACCGACGTGGCAAGCCAAGTCCCTGCTCACGATGTGCTCGCAGCAGGGTTTCCGTGCCAACCGTTTTCGAAGGCTGGCGAGCAGTTGGGCTTCGAGCACACGCTCCAGGGACAATTGTTCTTCAAGGTTCTTGAGGTGCTCGATAAGAAGCGCCCGGGGCAGTTCATCCTCGAGAACGTTCCGAACATCCTTCGACACGACGGCGGGAGAACGCTCGAGAAGATCGAGGGCCTTCTTCGTGAACTGAACTACGACGTCAAGATCGAGCGGTTCTCTCCGCATGACTTTGGGATCCCACAGATCCGCGAGCGCGCCTACTTCGTCGGATCGCAGGAGAGCCTTTCGCAGTTCGAGTGGCCCAAGAAGCACCCGGGGCCGACCGACATCACTGACGTCCTCGACGTGGGCGCGACGCCTCATCGAGCGGTGCCCGAACATACGCTGCGAGCGATCGACATCTGGGACGATTTCCTAAAGTCGTCCCCCAAGCACGTGAAGCTTCCGTCGTTCCCAATCTGGGCGATGGAGTTCGGCGCGACATATCCGTACGCAGATGCGACACCGGCCGCTCTGCAGGCTGAGCTCGGCTCGAAGTCGCTCGACAAGTTCAGGGGCAGCTTCGGAGTGTCCCTGCGTGGCTATAGCGAGGAGGGACAGCGCGAACTCCTCCCTAGCCACGGACGTCGGCTCGACTACCGCTTCCCTCGCTGGAAGGTGAACTTCATCGCGCAGAATCGAGCGTTCTACAACGCAAACAAGAGTTGGATCGATCCGTGGCTGCGCCGTTCTCGGCTCTGGGAGTTGCCGTCGAGCCTCCAGAAGTTCGAGTGGAATGCCCAAGGCGGTGAACGCTCGATTGACCACTATGTCCTGCAGATCCGCGCGTCGGGCGTTCGGGTAAAGCGGACAAACACTGCTCCAAGTCTGATCGCGATGACGCACACGCAAGTCCCGATTCTCGGTTGGGAGCGCCGCTACATGACTCCGGAGGAGTGCGCTCGCCTGCAGAGCCTCGATTCCATTCAGCTTCCCGAGAGTGACCTTCAGGCCTACAAGGCTCTAGGCAACGCCGTCAATGCGAAGGTCGTTGAGGAGATCGCGCGCCCGTTGCTTGCCCCTATCGACCGAGGCGTGGCGGCTGCCGCGTAGGGCGCATCCATGAGTGACGCGACCGTCCCAGTTGAGCCCGAGGACTTCGAGCCCGCGGTCAGCATCGTGCCCGGCGTCTCCATCCTTGGTGTGCTGAGCAATCTCAACTACGAGCCGTGGTACGCACTAGCTGAGTATGTTGACAATGCCATCCAGAGCGCAGCGAGGTCGTATGCGCGGCTATGTCAGGTCGAGCCGGAGTTTCAGCTTCACGTCGACGTCACTTACGACGAGCGCCAGGGGGGGCGTATCACGATCGTTGACAACGCCGGAGGAATCGCGCGACGAGACTTCAGTCGAGCGTTCAAGGCCGCCGAAGTGCCTCCCGACCGCACCGGGCTCTCGGAGTTCGGCATGGGAATGAAGAGCGCCTCGATCTGGTTCGCGAAGAACTGGCGCGTGGTGACGACCAGCATCGGCGACCCCAACGTCCACTCGATCGAGTTCGACATGAGCGCGGTTCTGAACGACAAGGTAGAACGCCTTGATGTCACCGCCGCCGAGGGCGACATTGACAGTCACTTCACGCGCATCGAACTATGGAACCTCAACCAGTTCTTACGCGGACGGACGCTGGGAAAGGTGCGCGACCACCTGCGCGAGATCTATCGAGCATTCCTTCGAGACGACACCTTGATTCTGTCCGTAGCCGGGCAGAATATGGATTTCGTTGAGCCAGATGTGCTGCAGGCCCCGGACTACCGCGTTAACTCCGCCGAGGGAGTAACGGACGACGCTCGAGAGTGGCGCAAGCACATTGACCTTCATCTCGACGGGCGAGTCCACGTCAAGGGCTGGGCTGCGATCCGAGCCGAGGGCAAGACGAGCGGGAACGGACTGTCTCTTTTCCGGCGACGACGTGTGATCGTCGGGACCGGTGATTCACCGTACCGACCCGCCCGCATCTACGGCCAGGGCAACTCTTACCGATCGCAGCGACTGTTCGGCGAGCTCGAGGTTGAAGGGCTGCCGGTTAGCCACACGAAGGATGGCTTCCAGTGGCAGGGGCTCGAGGAGGAGTTTCACGAACGACTTCGAGACGCGCTCGACGCGGAGCCCTTGCCCCTGCTGAAGCAGGCCGAACACTATCGAGCGCGCCAGGCCAGCCGCGCTGAGCTCAAGCGAATTCGCGCCGCGACTGAGAACACCGCTGAGGTAGCGGAGCAAGCTATACCGCCCGTTCTCAATCAGGTTGTCGAGGAAGCGGCTGCGCCTGCCCCTCCGACTCAAGCGGCGGCGAAGCCGGATACCTCGTCACACGATGTCTCCCAGACATTCACGTTCATGCACGATGACCGCATGTGGAGCGTCACCATCACTGCGGGCAGTCGGACGTCGGAGAACGACTGGCTGGTTCGCCACGTGGAGGTTGAACGCGGCAGTGGCAACATCACTGCGCAACTCGTGCTCAACACGGGGCATCCGTTCCTCAAGCAGTTCGCGCTGGGGAGTTCTGACGCACTTGAAGCAGTGTTCCGGGTGGCCGTTGCGCTCGTTGTTTCCGAGAGTTTGCAGACCACCGCTGGTGACGGCGAGAGCGCCGCGAAGTTCATGCGCCAGGTCAATGTGCTGCTGGGCGCCGCCCTGTCCAAACGACTGAGGAGTGACACGTGATCGACGGAATCTTGACTCCTGGGAACGATCCGGTGGGCGGTGGCGATCTCGTGGTTGGCGACACGTTCACCGGGTTTCTGCAGGAGGTCGTAAACGACGACGCCCGCGACTCCGTCCGCGCGAGCGCCATCAACGTTCTCGAAGGTGCGCTCTCGGCTGGGCCGAGCTCGACTGGCCTCGTTGTTGGACGGGTGCAGTCAGGCAAGACGTTGTCCTACGAGGGCGTCATCGCGCTCGCGCGAGACAATGGCTTCTCCCTCGTGATCGTGATCAGCGGGATTTCAAACCCTCTTCTCACGCAGGGCGAGCGGCGGCTCAAAGGTGACCTCGGGAGCGCCGATAAGGACGGCTGGCTCTTCGCCGTGCCCAACGATAAGCAGCAATCTCTGCAGCAGATTGAGCAGGCGCTCCAAAATGTGCAGGCCAATTGGAGCAAAGCATCCACGCCGAAGGCATATAAGCAGACTGCGGTTGTGGTGCTACTCAAGCACCACGGCGGCATTCTTAACCTCACTGGCCTCTTCGATCGAGTCGATTTCTCGGGGCAGCGGGTGCTCATCATCGATGATGAGGCGGACCAGGCGAGCCTGAACACGCTGGCAAAGAAGGGGAAGCAGTCAGCGACGTACGGAAACCTGCTCGCCCTGCGCGATTCGCTCCCCGGCCACTACTACCTTCAGTACACCGCCACACCGCAGGCTCCGCTGCTCATCGCCATCGATGACGCGCTCTCGCCAGATTTCGTCCGCGTCCTTGAACCCGGCGTGGGCTACACGGGCGGCGATCGGTATTTTGGGTCTGCCGACAAGTTGGTGAAGACGATCGGTGCCCAGGATCTGGCCGCGGCCGACCACCCCAATGGCCCGCCGCCCGAGGGGTTGCGACAGGCAATGCTTGAGTTCCTCATCGGGGTGGCGCACGTCGTCACTACCGGAAAGCCGAAGACTCGGTCGATGCTCGTCCATCCGTCGCGCCAGAAGGACTCGCACGCTGACTTCGTCCGGTGGATCACCGGCATGAAGAAGGACTGGCAGGACAAGTACGAGCATCAGGACGAAGTCTTCCCCGTCAAGCTCCAGCAGGAGTTCCGCGACGCGTGGAATGAGCTCGCGACTACCCACCCGGCTATTGCGACGTTTGATGAGTGCTGGGACGCGCTCGACATCGTGTTTCGGAACCTCAACATCGTCGAGGTGAACACCCGCCAGGGGCAGACGCCTGTCATCAACTGGATCCCGACGCAGTCGTACATCTTGGTCGGCGGGCAGGCGATCGACCGAGGCTTCACCGTCGAGGGGCTGACGGTCACCTACATGCCTCGTGGACCGGGAACCCGAACCGCCGACACCGTCCAGCAGCGAGCACGGTTCTTTGGCTACAAGGCTTCCTATCTTGGACTCTGCCGTGTCTACCTCGAATCCGACGTCCGTGACGACTTCGAGATGTACGTGGAGCACGAAAAGGACATGCTCGCGGCACTGCGCGATATCGAGGCGGGTAACGAATCGCTGAAGGAGTGGAAGCGACAGTTCCTTCTGGACAACAAGATGAAGGCGACTCGCGCCTCGGTGATCTCGATCCCTATGATCCATGTGAAAGCTAAGGATCGATGGATCGCGGACACCAAGCCTGTCCGAGATGACGCCCCTCCGCTCGCCACCGCACATGCGCACGCCATCGAGGCGCTCACCGGGGTTGAATGGACGGAGACGCCGTTTGGACACCGCGCTGGCTACGCAACGCTCACCGACGCCCTCGAACTCCTTGTCCAAACGAGTCCGGAGTCGTGGCTCGCTGAACCGAACGTGCAGGCGCTCCTGCTCAACCTCTCGAAACTTCAAGACGATGAGCCAACTGAAGCGGTAGTGCGCGTTGTATGGATGCGACCCGACGGCGGACTCGCTCGACGTCAACTCACCAGCGACGGAGGAGTGCAACTCTTCCAGGGGCGCAACGCTTCCGGGTACTACGGAGACCGTGATGAGTTCGATCCGGCTGCGCCCCTGACCATCCAGCTGCATGAAGTGGAAGTGGTCGAGCGGGGTACGAAGCGTCCGCTGGGCGAGTACCTCGTGACCGCCTGGCGCATCCCCGAGGAGTCTCGGGTGGGGTGGCTCATTGAGGTAGGAACGTGAGATGAGCTGGGATCAGGGCCTCCTCGTCTCTGCCTTCCGCCGAGTCGAGGCGCGTCTGGATGAGGTGCTCCCTCCATCGGACGCCTTCCTGGTCGAGTCGCTCACTCCAAGCCGCACACTGTTCGTTGCCGTTGATGCGGACGGCTCTTGGAGTCTCGTCGTGAGAGCTCGCAAGTCTCTGCGACCTGTCCCGGCGCTCAGACTTAGCCTCTTGTCCGCGGACTACGGCGCAACCTACGAACTGCGGGAAGGGGATGATGTCGGCTCGCTTCGCGTATGCGTAGTCCGGTGCATCGCGTCTGATCCCGAGATACGGAACCTCTTCGCAACCGTCTGCGCGGCGCTCTTAAAGGATCTTCCGGCAAGCCCCAGCGATGCCGATGTCGACACCGAGGTCGGCAAGTGGGTCTCACTCTTCTGGCGGCTGCAGATGCCGGCGCGCACCACGGTGATCGGCCTCATCGGAGAACTAACTCTTCTCGACAGCGTCGAACACCTCGCGGACTGGATTCGCGCGTGGCACAGCGACCCGGACGCCAATCTCGATTTCGCCTTCGCGACGCCCCCATTGTCGGTAGAGGTCAAGGCGACGTCTAGCCAACAGCGAGTTCACGAGCTATCGATTCACCAGGCTCTCCCAATGGTTCGGGACAACCACTTCTTCGCGTCTGTGATCATCGAACTGCGCGATTCAGGCGTTCGCCTCGGTGACGTGGTTGCGGAACTCGGAGAGCGCCTCGCGGGGCGAAGCGAGGCCATCCTGCTCTGGCGCTCGTTGGTCGCCGTGTGCGGAGCATCTCTTGGCGAGTTCCTGGATGCTCGATACATGCGCGAGGTCGCGCGTCGCAGCCTCCGGTTCTATGTATCCGAGTCAGTTCCTCAGCCATCCGTTGAGTTCCCCCTCCCCGCCGGTGTATCTGGACTCCGCTTCCGATCTGACTTCTCGTCGGCTACGCCAGTTGACGGGAGAACAATTCTGGACGTCGAAGCGGTTTAGACAGCCTTATGATGCTCCCGCCTGATGCTATCGACAAGCTCTTGCAGCCGTTGCGTAACGTGCAGTCTCCGCCGAGATCCGCACGCGACTATCACACCGTTCCCGTCGATGAATCGGCCTGGCGGTGGCATGCTGACGCACTCTCCGACACCATCACCAATCTGAGCCGGAGCCTTGTACCGCCCGGCAGCGGTTTCAAGGAGATACGGGACTGGATCGCCCAACTGCTGCAACAACGCGACCGCGTCGTCGGGTTCCTCTTCTCGCTCGAACCTTTCGAGCCATACGATCCGCGTCGCGCGGACGAGCTGTTGGATCTTCTAGAAGTACTCCCGGCCAACATCATCGCCGTAGTCGAAGGCAACGCCTTGGTCGTCGCAGACGTCGAAAGAGCGCTAGCCGATGCGGCGGGCTGGTGGTCTGGTCGCAAGTCCTCAAGTGACGGTGAGTGCCTCTCACGAGCATTCGGAATGGATCTCTCGTCGAAGGCGGCTCATGGCTCTTTTCGAGCGGAATGGGTCCTGCAGCACTACGCCTATCGAGCCTCGGATCTGCTTACCCTGTTGGTCCCGCACCTTGTCTCGCTGGGAATACCGCATGTGACGGATGTGCTCGCCGCCGTTTACGCTGTCGGTCAAATCATCGACTGCGACGATCCAGTTGCCGCATACATCGCCGCAAATACGTTGACCAACAGGTACCTCGCTGCCGACCCGACGATCGCTGATCAGTTCCGAGACCATCTGAGGGCCGCCGAACCAGCGCTGCGTCGAGCTCGCTCGGCCGCTAACCGAGCTGGCGAGGCTGTGCTCGCGCAGACGGACGACGCGGAAGCTCGAGCTGTCGCACTTGCCGACGCCTACAAGAGGACGATCGAGGGGCCATTCCGCCAATACAGCTGGGCAGCACATTGCCTCCGGACAGGCGAGTGGAGTACACCTCCAATGCTCACGAACCTGAGAGAGCAACTCGCCCGTGAAGGTGGGTCGCTAGGGGCGGTCGTGAGTAACGTCGTCCTCCCCGACATGCGCAACAGCGAAACTCACGAGACCCTAGTGTGGGACGGGTTTACTGAGCAGTTCATCACTGAAAACGGCAACGTCGACGTCCTTCACGTTGCGGCAGCATTTAGCCTCGCCACCTCCTTCGTGCAGGGTTCGGAAGCCGGTCTTGCCGCCATCCGAGCTCTCCACGTCAGAGCTGACGCCGGGATCCTTCCCTCGGCGGAGGAAGAAGACAGAATGCCGACATGGGATCGTGCACGCGCGTTCTTCGGCACCAACAGAATCAGCCTCATCGAGGCGCGACTCAACACACCTCATGCCCATTTTCGAGTCCAGCGGATCGAGCACCGCGATGTTAATCCTTGTTTCCAGGCGCTTGTCCTGGCCCGTCGTCTGCTTCCCCGAACTGAGAGATTCGAAGTAAGCGCCGTTGACAGTAACGGGCCATTGATCGTTGTCGATGCTGCTGCGCTCGACGCGACGATGCCGTCCTGGGACTTCGCCGTATCGCACCTCGATCAAATGCCACTTGCTACGTTCCTGCCCGCGAACTTGGACGCCCGGATGAGGCAGGAGCCCGAACGCGTCGCGTTGCGATCAGCGGCTTGGATCGCGGTCGATGACGCGGTTGGAGTCATCGACGGTAGCCCCGAGTATTGGGATGACGACGCCAGGAAGCTGCTTGACACTCGCCTTCAAGTCGTCGAGATCGCCGTCGCGTCCACAAGGCGACGGATCGGCACACCCAACACACGACTCGAGAGCGTTCAGCAATCGGTGGCGGAACTCCGCAGCTGGATCGCGGATGAATCCCCGCGCGAAGCCGCATTGGCCGATGGCCAGTCGTCCATGTCTCGCCTCCGTGCTCAATGGGATCAGTGGGGTCCTGCAGCGCGCCATCCACTGATACCAGAGGTGCTACCCACCGGTGAATTCCAAGCGCCGCCCGCGCTCCGAACAGCGCCGGACTCAATGCACTATCGCACGTTGTGACGGCGACGATACGGTTCTTGATGAAGGGCGAAGCACCCGCCCGCGGTGAGCCGCCGAAGTCTTGACACGTCCCTGCCACATATTGCGGGTTGGGAGGCGTGGCGACGTCGCGCCTGACCGTCAAGGAGGCCAGGCCTAAATCTCACGTACAACCCGCATAGACGTCGAGCCAAGGAGCCGAACGGTCGCCAAGAGCCGGGACCTGGTCGGGACCTGACGCATGCAAACCATGCAATCCACGACGTGAAATCAGGCGGAACCGTCTACCTGGGGGACAGATTGTCCAGGACGGTCGAAACAGCCTCGAAATTCAATAGCGGGATGTGGCGCAGCTTGGTAGCGCATTTGACTGGGGGTCAAGGGGTCGCAGGTTCAAATCCTGTCATCCCGACAGAGAAGGGCCGGAAGCTCGTGAGAGCCTCCGGCCCTTCTGCGTTCCCGAACGGGCAGCCCTAGGGCTAAGCCCGTTTTGTCCGTCGCGGCCGGCAGCGCCGAAGCCCGTCGAGAGCTGGCCGCGGGATCGGTTCGCGCGGTGCGGGTTGCTACCGGCGGGCGGCAGCGGCATTCAAGGGCGGCGTTCGACCGGGGAGGGGTTCTCGATGCGGACGAACTCAACGGCGTCCTGGGCGATCTTGCGCCCGTCGTCGTCGATGAAACCGACATGGACGGGCTGCCGCGATGCGCGGGTCAGTGCGCGGACCCTGGACGGCTTCTCCGAAGGCATGTGCTGTGTGCCCCACTCCTGGAGCGCGACAAGCACGGTCTTCAGTTCTTCCCCGGCGGGTGTGAGCGTGTAGGCGTCGCGGGTTCGTTGGCCCGGCTCGCGATAGGGAGTGCGCTCCATGATGCCGTGCTCCACGAGGGTCGCTAGTCGTGCACTCAGGACATCGGTGGCGATGCCGAGTGCGTCGCGGAACTGTGCGAACGTGCGTCGGCCGAGCAGCGCCTCCCGCAGCAGCAGGAAGCTCCACGGGTCACTCAGCACCGACACCGAACGCGCGATGGGGCACGAACTGTCCATCGAGCGGGCAGCAACGATCGACCGGGTCATGGAGCCCAGTCTATGCTGTGTTGGCAGAACCAACTCAGCCGAAACTCTGCCGTGTCGACCGACAGGCGGTTCCGGCGGGAACTCCCTGACGAAAGAGGCGGTCATGTCCGAGCAGCGCACCCGACCCGTTCGCTATCACCCGGCCGGGCGCGACAAGATCGAGATTTTTCGGCTCACCGGTCTCGAGCAACTCGGAGCCATGCGCGACGGCACGATCCCCGCACCGCCGATGGGCGCGCACATCGGGCTCGGCCTGGTCTCGGTCGACGACGGCGACGTCGTGATGACCGCCGAGCCGGACGAATCGCACTACAACCCGGTCGGCTCGGTGCACGGCGGCTTTTTCGCCACGATCCTCGACTCGGTCTGCGGCAGTGCCGTCCACTCGACCCTCCCCGCGGGAACGGGCTACACCAGCCTCGAGATCAAGGTCTCTTTTTTGCGACCGATCACCGAAGAGACCGGCACCGTGACCGCGCACGGCTGGGTTACTCGTCGCGGCCGCTCCGCTGCCTTCGCGGAGGCGGACCTCCGAGATGCGACGGGTCGGGTGCTCGCGACCGCGTCCAGCACGTGCGCGATCTTCCCGACCGGATCCCCGGAGTGAAGCGCCCCTCCTTCGGGCGTCGCGGCACCTTCTGGTCATCGGCGGCCGTTCTTGCGCTGGTGCTGTGGGCTAGCGGTTCGCCGAGCGTTCTCTATCCGCTCTACGCCGATCAGTGGGGTCTCACGCCCGCGGTTGTGACCGCGGTGTTCGCGACCTCGCCTATCACGTTGCTGATCGTGCTGCTCCTCTTCGGCGGTCTCTCAGACACCTTCGGGCGCCGGCGGGTGATGATCCTCGGCGTCGCCCTCTTCGCAGCTTCTGCGATCATCTTCGCCCTCGCGCCGCACGTGGGGTTCCTCTTCGCAGGCAGAGTTCTCCAAGGTGCCGGCTCCGGGCTCGCGATGGGCGCCGCCAGCGCCGCGCTTGTCGAGAACAACGTGTCTCAGAATCCCCGGTTCGCCAGTTCCTTCGCGACTGTCTCGACCTCGACCGGGCTGACCGCAGCGCTGGTCATCAGCGGCGCTCTCGTGCAGTTCGCCCCGCTGCCGCTCGTCCTCAGCTATGCCGTCCTGCTTACTCTGTGCGTCGCCGTGATCATCGCGCTGGCGCTGACGCCGGACGACCGCAACGCAGAGGCCGCCCCCTGGCGACCTGTCCCGCCCCGCCTGGCTCCACGGATCCGACTGGTCTTTGCCATCGCGGCGTTATCCGTCGCCCTCGCCTACGGCGTCGGCGCGATCTTCCTCGCGCTCGGCGCGGAGATGATCCGCCAGTTCGCCGATACCGAGAATCACCTGGTCGTCGGGTTGCTGCTCGGTTGCTCCTCCGCCGCGATCGGCGTGACCGGACTGCTGCTCGCGAGGGTTCAGGCCAGGCCCGCTGCGACACTCGGCGCCCTGCTCTCGCTCGTGAGCCTCGTCGGAATGGTGCTCGTCGCCGAGGCCGGCTCGATCCCGCTCTTCCTCGTGTGGTGCATCGTCGGCGGAGCGGCATACTCCTTCGCCTTCACCGGCGGGCTCGGACTCATCAATCAGGCCGCGCCCGAGAACCACCGCGGCGGGACGCTATCGCTGGTCTATCTCGTCGCCTACCTGCTCCAGGCCGGGACGGCGATCGGTGTGGGAGCGCTGGCGACGACCAGCGGTCTCCGCATGGCCGTCACCGTGGGCGCAGCGGCGCTGGGGCTGGTGTGCGTCGCGGTCCTCGTTCTCGTCCTCTTTGCCAGACGACATGACGTGGATGCCGGCCGATATCGACACCGCCGCCATCCTGGGCGACCATCGGGTGGGCGCGCACATCACCTATGACGACATCGGGGACGAGCCGCGGGAGAGCGCATCGGCGACGGAGGCGGACTCACCGAAGCGGCGCGGGATCCAATACTCCTGGCAGGCGGAGGCGGGCGATCAGGCCGCCGCCGGCCTTCGCCGTCAGCATGAGCGCTCCGCCCTGGCTGCGGGCGATCGTCTCCACCAGGGCGAGGCCCAGGCCGAGGCCGTCGCCGGCGAGACGGGTGTCCTCGCCGCGGTGGAACGGCTCGGTGAGAGAGTGCAGGTCGTCTCCGGTGAGGTCACGACCGTCGTTGGCGACCTCGATCCACGCGCCTGTCTCGTCGGTGCCGGCGAGCACGGCGAGCGCACCGCCGTCGCGGTTGTGCCGGATCGCGTTGTCGACGAGATTGCCGACGGCGATACGCACGAGCTCCGGCTCTGCGGTGGCGATCGCCGGCGTCCACGCGGGATGCGTCACCGTCAGCGAGCCGGCCGCGATGTCCGCCTCGTGCTCGGCGAGGACGGTCGCCGCGATCAGACGCAGATCGGCCTCGTGCGACTCGGGCGTCGCCGAGCTCCGGTGGCGGAGCCGGGCCAGCGTGAGCAGGGCGGCGATGAGGCGTTCGCTGCGCTCGTTCGCGGCCAGCGCGCCTCGCACCGCCGGCTCCAGCTCCGCCGGCACGCGACCCTGCGTCAGCGGGATCTCCAGCAGGGTGCGCGTCGTGGTCAACGGGGTGCGCAGCTCATGGGACGCGCCCGCGATGAACCGGTCCTGACGGGTGAACGCGTCGTCCAGACGATCGAGCATCCCGTCGATGGTGTCGCCGAGTTCTTTCACCTCGTCGTCCGGGCCGGGAAGGTCGAGGCGACGGTGCAGATCGTCGCGGGTGATCGCTCGGGTCGTCTCCGTGATCCGGGCGATGCGCCCGAGGGAGCGTTTCGACAACCACCAGGCGGCGACCACGGCCAGGGTGGCGAACACCGCGAGGACCACGAGCGACCAGACCAGCAGGCCCGAGAGCACTTCCTCGCCGAGTGCGTCGGTCTGCGCGACGACGACCGAGCTGACTCCGCCGCCTCCGAACGCGACCTGGTCGTCCCCGTCGGAGCCGATCGTGCAGAGTGCGGCGAGATCGTCGTCCGGCACCGGGCCGGCCCCGCCCCCATCGTTCTGGCTGACGCATCCCGTCGTGAGCGTGCTGACGCCCTGGGTGAAGAGCTGCTGTACGAGGAGGTACTGCACGCTCAGCAGCACCACACCGCCACCGATGAACACGCCGGCGATGAGCGCGGCGAGGCGTGCGCGGAAGCCCCACCGCCCGCGCCCGGTCATCGCTCGGCCCCGATCCGGTAGCCGCGGCCGGGAGCACTCTCGATCGGATCGGGGTGTCCGAGCTTGCGGCGGAGAGTGTGCACGGCGGCCTTGACCACCGTGCGGCCGCGTTCGTCGGGCCGCGCCCAGACCTCGTCCAGCAGCTCATCGGCGGTGATCCAGCCGCCGCCGGCCGACAACAGCGATTCGAGCACGCCGTACTCCTTCGGTGTCAGGGAGAGGGGGCGGCCGTCGCGCTCGGCGGCGCGACGCACGGTGTCGATGCGGATGCCGGCGCACTCCAGGATCGTGCCGGAGCCGTGCGGGGTGCGGCGGGCGAGCGCCCGCAGCCGGGCGAGCAGCTCGACGTAGGCGAAGGGCTTGGGGAGGTAGTCGTCGGCGCCGAGGTCGAGTCCTGCCACCCGGTCGTCGAGGGTGCCCGCGGCCGTGAGCATGAGGATGCGGACGGGATGACCCTGCTCCCGCAGCGTACGGCACACCGCGTCACCCGAGAGGGCGGGCAGGTCGCGATCCAGGATCATCAGCTCCACGTCGGCGGCGCCCGCCCGGGCGAGGGCGGTGGCTCCGTCGTAGGCGACCTCGACGGCGTATCCCTCGCGGCGGAGCCCGTCCGCGAGGCCGTCGGCCAGATCGTGCTCATCCTCCACCAGCAGCAACCGCATCCCCATCGCCCTCCTTCCCGGCCTCCAGCATGACCTGTCGTGGTCAAGTTCCAGTCAAGTCGACCCTGACCTGCGCTGAACCGCCCGAGCGTCACAGTGACCTCGTACCCACCGCCCGGCGTGAAGGAGAGGACACCGCGATGACCGAGATGACGATGAGGACACGGATCGGTATGACCGTTGCCGGCGCCGCGATGCTGGCGTTCGCCGCCGCGGGCTGCACCGCGTCACCCCAGGACGACGCAGACGCCGACGGAGCCTCAGCTCCGTTCGTCGCGTGTCTGAAGGCCGCGGGGGTCGACGCGAAGATCTCCGATGACATCTCGGGCGGCTATGTGCTCGTGAAGATCGGAGAGCCCGATCCCGGGGGAGCGGTCACGAGCAGCGTGGACGACTCGGGCGGAGAGGCCCCGCTGACGATGATGGGTGATTCGGAGGGCGTGTGGATCGCGGCGCAGACATCGGCCTACTTCGTCGACGACCCCGACACGCAGGACGCCTACGCCGCATGCGAGACGGCTCATCCCGACTTCGTGCAGCCCGACGTGGATCCGGCCGGCAGCCCCGCTGAGCAGGAGCAGATCGCCGCGCAGCAGGCGGCGGCGCTCGCGTTCGCCCGGTGCGCCCGGGATGAGGGCTTCGCCTGGGTTGCCGATCCGGGCCCGGAAAGTGCGGGAGGGATCGCCTTGCCGACGGATCTGACCGAGGACGAGTTCCGTGCCGTGCTGACCGCGTGCTGGGACGCCGAGAGCACCGGGTTCGGCTGGTCGGTGCCCGCGGAGGAGCCGGGCTTCGACTGGCAGGCCGTCCTCATGGAGTTCACGGACGGCGTCGGCGGGATCAGCGTCACCAGGGACGCCGGGTGAGCGGGCGGTCCGGTGGCAGGCGACGGTGGGCGAGCTGGCGGAGCGGTGTGATCGCGGTCGCGCTCGTCCTGACCGCGGCGGGAGCCGCCTGGTGGCTGCGTCCCTGGGAAGCGCTCGTCGCCCAGGCCGACACGACGCCGACACCGGTCACCGCCGCCGTGGAGCGGACGACGCTGATCAGCGAGGTGCGGTTGAACGCGCAGCTGTCCTACGGGGCGCCCGTCCCGTTGGCGGCTGCGAACGGGACGATCACCGGCCTGCCTGTCGCGGACGCCACCGTGCAGACCGGGCAACGCGTGTACGAGGTGGACGGGCGGCCGGTGGTGCTGTTCCGGGGCGCGCGTCCGTTCTGGCGGGAACTGTCCGCGGATTCTTCGGATGGGGCGGATGTGCGTCAGCTCGAGCAGAACCTCGCGGACCTGGGATTCTCACCGGGGCGCCTCGACGACGGCTTCGACTGGCGGACCCGGCAGGCCGTTCGGCAATGGCAGGAAAGCCTCGGGGTTGAGCCGACCGGGACGTTCGCTCCGTCCGACGTGGTGGTGGCCGACGCATCGAGCATCCGCATCGCGCAGGTCACCGCTCGGCTCGGCGACGCCGGAACGAGCCCGGCCACCTCTACCGAGACGCTCCTCCGGGCCACGGCCCGGCTTACGACGGCCCAGGCACGGGAGCTGACCACGGGCACCCCGGTCGTCGTCATCCTGCCCGATGGCACCGAGATCGAAACGACCGTGTCGGGCATCGACCCCGGCGGGCAGCCGGCTGTCGAGGGCGGCGAGGTCGCGCCGCCGACCGCGACGATCGAGTTCGCCGACCAGGCCGGGGTCGCCGCGGCCGGACCCGTCTCCGTGAGGGTCGTCATCCGCCCTCAGGGCGAGCAACCGGCCACGCTCGTCGTGCCGGTCACCGCGCTGCTGGCCACGGCCGACGGCGGTTACGCCGTCGAGGTGTGGGACGGCGCGGCGGTCGATCGGACCCCGGTGGAGATCGGACTTGTGGCCGATGCCCGGGTCCAGGTGCTCCGCAGCGGAACCGAGATCGACGGCGCGACCGGTGCCGTGCTGACGGTGGGCGATCTCGTGGTGCTCTCGCGATGAGCGGTGCGCCCACCATCCGGCCCGTCGTGGAGGTGCGAGGGGCGGCGAAGACCTATCCCGGCCCGCCGGAGGTGACCGTGCTGCACCCGACGACCCTGGCTCTTCTGCCCGGCGAGCAGGTCGCCGTGGTCGGCCCGTCCGGCTCGGGCAAGAGCACGCTCCTGGCGATCCTCGGCACTCTGGACGACCCCACCACAGGGACCGTGCTGATCGACGGGCGGGCCGTGACGGGAATGGGGGAGCGAGAACGGTCGGCGCTGCGCGCCGACCGAGTCGGGTTCGTGTTCCAGCAGTTCCACCTCCTGCCCGCCCTCACCGCGATCGAGAACGTCGCGACCGGTCTGCTCTATTCCGGTGTCCGTCACGCCGAGCGCCGCCGCCGGGCCGCCGATGCGCTCGCCGCCGTCGGCCTCGATCGGCGGCAGGGCCATCGTCCCGGCGAACTGTCCGGCGGGGAGCAGCAGCGCGTGGCCATCGCCCGAGCCCTGGTCCGCGAACCAGGCATCCTGTTCGCCGACGAACCGACCGGGGCGCTGGACACCGCCACCGGTGCCGGCGTCGTGGAACTGCTGACCGGCATCGCCGCGCGGGGCACGACGGTCGTCGTCGTCACGCATGACGAGCAGGTCGCCGATCGGTTCGCCCGCCGCATCCGCCTGCGCGACGGCGTCGCCACCGAGACGTCGCGCATCCAGGAGGGCCACCCGTGAGCCACCATCTTCGCCCGGCCGACCTCGCCCGCACCGCGTGGCTCGGCGTGGCCTCCCGCCCGCAGCGCACCGTGCTGGCCGCGCTCGGAATCGCCCTGGGCATCGCCTCGCTCGTGGCGCTCACCGGAGCATCCGCCTCGCAGCGTGCCCACCTGCTCGCCGAGCTCGACCGGATGGGCGCCGACCTCGCCGTGGTCGCCCCCGGGCTCGGACCCGACCGCGAACCCGTCCCCCTGCCCGAGACGGCCCCGCAAAGCATCGCGCGGCAGGATGGTGTGGCCCGCGTGGGCGTGTTCGAGACAGCGCCCGCCGATCTCGCCGTCTACCGCACCGACCTCGTGCCCGAAACCGAGACGGGCGGGCTGCACGTCGCCGTCGCCCGCCCCGACGTGTTCGTCGCGATCGACGCGAGCCTCGCCTCCGGTCGCTGGTTCGACGACGCCACCCGGAGCCTGCCCGTGACCGTCCTCGGTCACACCGCCGCCGAACGGCTGAACATCGACCGGGCCGGTGACCGCGTGTACATCGGTGGTCAGTGGTACGGCGTGCTCGGCGTCCTCGACCCCGCGGGCCTGGCGGCCGACATCGACACCGCAGCCATCCTCGGCGACCGGTGGGTGCGCGACACCATCGCCGGCGACACCACCGGGGACATCGCCTCCATCTACGTTCGCGCGGAGCCCGGCCACATCGACGCGGTGCGCGACATCCTGGCCGCCGCCGCATCGCCCGGCTCGCCGTATGTCGCCGTCACCACGCTCTCGGACCTCGCCGGAGCACGGGCGACCACGGACGACTCCCTCGCCACCCTCGGCCTCGCGCTGGCCGGCATCGCGCTCCTGGTGGGAGGTGTCGGCATCGCGAACACCATGATCGTCGCCGTCCTCGAACGACGCGGCGAGATCGGCCTGCGCCGGTCGTTGGGCGCGAGACCCGGCCAGATCGCCGGGCAGTTCGTCGCGGAGGCGGTGGTCCTCTCCCTGATCGGCGGTGTCGGCGGTCTCGTCCTCGGCGTTGCCGCCGCGAGCCTCATCGCGGGCGTCGCAGGTCATCCCGTCGTCATCCCGCCGGAAGCGCTCGCAGCCGGTCCCGTGCTCTCGGTCGTCGTCGGCGCGATCGCCGGGCTGCAACCCGCGGTCCGAGCGGCACGGCTCTCGCCGACCGCGGCGCTGCGGAGCATCTGACGCGTCGGCCGGGCGTGGCGGGCGCGTGGCTCAGCTCACCGACCCGGACTGCCGCGCGAACGACGTGAGCGCGGCCGAATACAGGGCAGGGTCGGCGCGGGTCGTCTGAGTGACCAGCAGTGCGGAGTCGCTGATGACCCGGGTGTGCTCGCCCCGGCAGGGAATCGTGACGATCCTCGTGAGCCCGGCCTCCCACGCCGGCACGAGCGCGGTCAGGGAGCGACGCTCCGGTTCCTCGCTCGTCGACCGTGGGCGGGCAGCCTGGCGCTGTTCGAACAGCATCGTGGTCCAGGCGGTGTAGCGATCGTCGAAGGCGGCGTCGCCGAATCGGTCGATCCACGAGGGGCCGACCAGCTGGGCCAACAGCTCTGCTCGCACCGGCGAGCCCGATGGGCGCCCGGAACGCGTTCGGGCTGACCGTGCCCGCCGACTCGGTGTCTCTTTACTCGGTGGCCCGGCGACACTGACCGGTCAGACCCGATGGGCTAGGACGGGGCAGGATCGGGGTGATCCTGTACGTCATACGATGTACGAACGGACGTGAACATGTGATGGCGGACTAGCATTCCTTGCATGCCGAGTCGATACGCGTCCCCGCTCATCCACCCCGACGTAGACGATTTCGATCTCTTTGCGATCATGAGCGCGCTGACCGACACGACCCGGCTCACGATCGTCGTGACCCTGGCTTCGTCCCCGGGGCTGGCATGCAGCGGCTTCACGCAGGATGTCACCGCATCTGTTCTTACCCGACACTTTCGCGTGTTGCGCGAGTCGGGCCTGATTCGACAGCACGATATCGGCATCCGCCGCATCAATACGCTCAGGAAGGACGATCTCGATCAGCGGTTTCCCGGACTGATCGACCTCGTTCTGAAAGAGGCTGCGGGCCGCGTCGTGCCGTATGTCACGCCAGCCGATAGCGACCCGGTTCTCGCGCCGCAGAGGCGCTGACCGAACCGCCTCTGCGGGGGAGTCGCCCTTGCGCATTGCTCGTTGTCGTTGCGGTGATTGAGATGGCGTTGTGCCTGGCCGCCTAGGTGGTCGTTGATGCTGCGGCCAGAACCGTCGGTGAAGCTCTGAGCGAACGACCGACAGCCGGTCGAACGTCACGGTAGGTTCCGCATGCCTTCGGCATCCAGCGGGCGTTTGCCCTGAACAGAGCCGAATACCGGGGCCCTACCGCCGGGCGTGACCCTTCCTCCCTGCCTGGCCGGTCTGTCCGGTGAGACCCCTTGACCTATGCCGCAGAGATTTTCCATCTACGCGTCAACGCGTAGATGCCGTAGTGTGCCTGTGCAGGGCATCCGCTCTGACGAGTCCGTGTGAAGAAGAGGTCAATTGTGACTACCGCCACGCTGTCGGCATTGTTTGAGCCCACCGCTTTTGGAGCTATCGAGGTGCCCAATCGCATCGTGATGGCGCCCATGACTCGCACTCGGTCTGGTGCCGCGGGGGTTCCGACCGGATTGGTGGCTGAGTACTACGCGCAGCGTGCGGGCGTGGGCCTCATCGTCAGCGAGGGGGCCTACCCCTCCCACGGGTCGCAGGCCTATGTCGGGCAGCCTGGCATAGCCGACGCAGAACAGGCGGCCGGCTGGAAGCTCGTTGCGGACAAGGTCCATGACAACGGCGGGCGTATTGTCGTGCAGCTGATGCACGGCGGGCGCAGTGCACATCCGAACATCAACGGTGGCCGCCGAGTCGTTGCACCCAGCGCTATCGCAATTCAGGGGCAGACCTTCACCGAGAGAGGCCAAGAGGCGCACGCGCAGCCCGAAGCCCTCACGGAGGCCGAATTGCCCGGTATCGTCGAGGAATTCGTCGATTCCGCCCGCCGCGCCATCGATGCAGGACTCGACGGGGTCGAAATCCACAGCGCCAACGGGTATCTCTTGCATCAGTTCTTGGCCCCTGCAGCGAACCAGCGCACCGACCAGTACGGGGGCTCTCCCGAGAACCGCGCCCGTTTCGTCGTTGAGGTGGTCACGGCTGTCGCCAACGCCATCGGTGCCGATCGCGTCGGAATTCGGATCTCGCCCGAGAACATGATTCAAGACACGAACGAAACGGACCGGCCCGATGTGCTGGCCACCTACAGCGCCCTCCTGACGTCCCTCCGTCCGCTGGGGCTTGCCTATGTGTCTATCCTGCACGGGGAGCCCGACGGCGACCTCGTCCGTACCCTCGCGGAGCACTTCGGCGGGAAGACACTCATCAGCGGCGGATTCAGGGAGGTCCCGACGACTCGCGAGGACGCCGCAACGTTGATCGAGCTGCCCCACGTCCACGCGGTCGTCGTCGGCCGCGCCCTGATCGGAAACCCCGACCTTGCCACTCGGTGGCGAGAAGGCGCACCCGAGAACGCGCTTCGCCCCGAGCTGTTCTACGGAGTCGGGCCCGATGGATACACCGACTACCCCACCCACAACGCGAACTAAACGGCACTTCGCCAAAGAGGACTCCTTCGAGCACCAGGAGACATTCCATGACACTCAGCAACACCGCTGTCATCTTCGGCGCGGGCCCCGGCATCGGAGCGGCGGCCGCCCGCGAGTTCGCAACGCTCGGCTACAAGATCGCTCTCATCGCGCGCACCAGGTCGACGCTCGCGTGGCTTGTCGCACAGCTCGAGGCGGACGGCGCGACCGCGAAGGCGTTCGTGGCCGACGCCGCGGACGGCGACTCCATCGACACCGCCGTCAATGACATCCGAGTCTGGGCGAAGGGTGACCCGAGTGTCGTCTTGTTCAACGCGTTCACCTCCCAGCCCGCGGGCCTGACGCACAAGGTCGATCCTGCAGCATTCTCGCGGAGCCTCATCGTGAACGCCGGGGCGGCACAGCACCTGGTGCACCGCTTCGCACCGGCACTCCTTGCCGCAGGAGAGGGGTCGTTGCTGTTCACCAGCAACGCGTTCGGGGAGTTCCCGACAGGCAGCGGCTTTGGCACGCTGAGCGCGGGGAAGGCCGCTATGCGATCGGTGGCCCTGACTTTGGCGCAGGACATCGCCGGGAGCGGCGTGCGGGTCGGAATCCTCACGGTGAACGGCCCCACAGCTCGGGGCACCGACTTCGATCCCGACGTGATCGCCGCCGAGTTCGTGAAGCTGCACCAAGGGACCGTTGACGGCATCGAGCTTCACTTCAACGGCGCATCCGCCTCGGCCTGACCCGAGCTCTCCCCGTGCGGGCACTCGCGGTGACTCTTGGCCGGCAGGCTCGCTCCGTCGTGCTCGTATTACCCGCACGCCACGACCCTTCTCTCCGGTTGCCAGCGCGCCTGGTCGACATTCCTTCGGACAACGATCGACACCGACGCCCCTCTTCGGTCGGCCCGGGGGACCGAATCGGGATGGACAGCAACGGCGGCAGTGACGTGCCGATCACACGCCACTGCCGCACTCGCGGTGCCGGGGGTCAGGACCCGATGCCGAGGTGCGCTCCACCTGCGACGTCGAGAGAAACCCCCGTGATGTATCTGTTGTCCGGATCGGTGAGGAATCTGATCGCGTTGGCGACTTCCTCGGGCTCGGCGAACCGGCCCATGGGCAGTTGCGCCGCGCGAGCATCGCGCGCGGCCTGAGCGGCGCCCGACTGATCGGCAAGCTGCGACCAGAGCGGCGTGTTGACGGGACCCGGGTTCACCGCGTTGACCGAGATGCCGCTCGGGCCGAGGATCTTCGCCATCGACCACATGATGTGCAGGACGGCGATCTTGCTCGCGTTGTACGGCAGGTAATCGACGCGCGCTTCCTTCGCCGCCACCGAGGACAACAGAAGAATCGTGCCCTTCGTGCCGCCGTCTCGCATCGCGTTACCGACGTCGCGAGTGATCGTGAACGTGCCGGTGGCGTTGATGCGCATGATGCGGTCGAACTCCTCGGTCGTCGTGGTCAACGGATCGGGCGTGCCGCCGAGTACACCTGCCGCGTGAACGAGGACATCGATGCGCCCGTGCGCGGCAACGACCTCTCGAACAGCCTCGGCAGTTCGTACCTCATCGGTGACATCGAGCTCGAAGAAGCGGGAGAGAATCTGTCCGGCCAGGGGCGAACGATCCGCCCCGAGAACGATGTCACCACGCGCCTGGAGCGCGAGGACGACAGCCGCGCCGATGCCCCCGCTGGATCCCGTGACGAGGACGACCTGAGGCTCATGGGTGGAGGTCATTTCACTGCCATGCTCGACCATGCGCGGCCCTCCTGTTCTTCGGTCGGAAGACCGGCAGCGGCGAGGATCTGATCGAGGAGCTGTTGAGTCTTCGCCGCCTCCCACCCCGAGGTGAGAGGTTGTTGACGGTCTCGGACCCGATCGAGGAAGTGTCGAACCGCGTCGGCGAAGCCGAATGTCTCCGTCGCCGTGGCCCAGCCGAACGCTTCGGGGCTCATCGAGCGGACAGTCCTGACGCCGTCCACCGTCACCGCGACACTGTCGGGGGCCAGGACCTCGGCGGATCGCCTCTGGCCGTACGCGTCGAGCTTCTCGCCCCACGCCCCTGCGGCGCGCGCTGCGACGAGCACACCGGTGTTGCCGGTGGAGAATCGCACGAGAGCGGCCGTGCCGTCTTCTTCCCAGGGGTCGGTCCCGGCAGCCGCGGCCGACACATCCACGACGTCGCCCCCGCAGAACCAACGCAGCAGGTCCACCATGTGGATCGCGTTCTCGAAGGTGGCGCGATACTCGGACCCGGCTCGGTTCTTCTGCGCGACGCAGAAGGACGCACCGCCAGCTCCGAAAGCTTCGCGTGCCGCGACGTACACGGGCGCGAAACGTCTGTTGAGTCCCACCATGAGAATCCGGCGGTGATCGTCCGCGAGCTGGGCGAGTCGTACCGAGTCGGCGGTGGAGGTGGCCAACGGTTTCTCGCAGAACACGTCGACGCCGGCACGCAGGGCGCTCTCGACCGCAGCGACATGCTCGGAACGCGGAGTGAGGACGAAGACGGCGTCGAGTCGCTCGGAGGCGAGCATCTCGTCCACGGAGCGGTAGACGTGCGCGAATCCCCATCGACGCTGCAGCGTGCTCGGGTCGTCGCGGCGGGAGACCAAGGCCTGCAGGATGACATCCTCACGCTGCACGAGAGTGGGAAGTTGCGCAATACTAGCGATGTTGCCCGCACCGACGACGCCGACCCTCAGCGCGGTCACGATGCGGTCCCGGTGTTGCGAGCCGCGGTGGCGCTGTCGATCTGGCTCAGCAGACGTCTGATGTTCTCCGCGCCCCGCCGGAACCCGGTCTCCGGCTCGTCGAGGTCTTGGGGGTGCCAGCGGTATTCGTACTCGAGGGTGAGCACATCGTCGTAGCCGACATCGCGAAGGCGCCGGAGCACGTGGGCCCAGTCGAGAGAGCCATCCCCGACCACGCGGGAGATCACGGCCCGCTCCGAGGCGTGCACGCGGGCGGTCTCGGATGCGACGAAGGGGGCGTCCGGGTCCTTGAACACGAGGTCTTTGACGTGCACGTGACCGATCAGGTCGCCCTGCGTCGCGAACGCGGCGTCGATGTCTTCATCGTGGGTGAAGGTGAGGTTGGCCTGGTCGTAGAGCACCCGAACAGCGGGGGAGTCGACAGCGCGAACGAGGTCAGCCGTGGCCTTGGCGGTCTGCGTCATCGTGCCGAAGTGGTTCTCCGCACACAGAAGGACTCCCGCCTGAGCGGCCGGATGGGCGAGCTCGCGGAGCGAGCGCACGAGCTGCGCCCAGTGTGCGGCATGGTCGGTGTGATCCGGCTGCCAGGCTCCGGAGTAGATCCGGATGCGGGTCGCTCCGAGGGTGTGGGCGATATCGATGGCGGACTTCAGCTCGTCTACGGCCTCCGCTCGCGTGCGTTCGTCGGTCGCGTTGATGGCCGTCGTGTACGGGGTGAGGCCGATGATGGGAACGCCCTCGCCCGCTGCGACGCGTGCTGCTTCAGCCGCGGCTGCGGTGTCGCCGATCGGGAGGCCGCTGATGTAGTCGTCCTGGTAGATGATCTCGGCCGCGTCGAGACCTGAGCGCCCGAAAAGCGCGAGCGCCTCGGGGACGGTGTGGTGCGGGGTGCCGAGGGTGTGTCCGGCGATTCTCATGAAGATGCCTCCGTGGTGATCGAGGGGGAGTGGGCGTGCCAATCGCGAGGACCGACGAGAGGGGGAGGATCGGCGACGCGTGACCTGTCGACGAACTCAAGGATCAGCCCCCACGATGTGCGGGCGTAGACCCATCGGTTGCCGGCGACGGCGGGACTGTCCCCGGCGACTTCTTTGCGGGCACCGAGGATCTCGATATCGGGGAGGTCGGCCACGGCTGTGACAACGTCGTCGACGTCGTTCACCACGAAGCAGAGGTGGTGGCCGCCGGCGTCGCTGGCGCGGGGGAACACCGGCGAGCGATCCGCGCTCCACCACTGGAACAGTTCGACGTTGAGGTTGGGCGGCAGCCGCAACATACGCAGTCTCAAATGCGCATCGGCGGGTACCCCGAAGTGTTCCGGCATCGCGGCCGCATCAGGGCCGCGGGTGGATTCGTACAGCACCTCGGCGCCGAGGAGCACAGTGAACAGGTGGGTGGCGTCGTCGAGATCGGGCACGGTGAACGCCACATGGTCGACGTACTGCAGACCGGGAAGGCCCGGAGAGGTGGGAGTCATCGGTGAAGTTTCTGGGTCGATGAGCGGATGAGGAGAGTCGGTTGGAGGACGACGTGTTCGGGCGGACCCTCTGCGAGCAGGGCCTCTCCCAGCTCGATCGCGAGCTGACCGAGTTCGGTGACGGGTTGGCGGACGCTGGTGAGCCGGGGATTGAAGTGCGCTCCGGAGTCGAGCCCGTCGAAGCCGACGACGGACAGATCGCCCGGCACGGTGAACCCGCGGGCGCCGAGTTCGGAGATCACCGCGAACGCGATCGCATCGTTGCTCGCGATCATCGCCGTGGGGCGATCCGGTTCGCGTAACCAGTGGTCGACGATCCCGGCAGCCAGGTCGGCGTCCGCGGCAGCTTCCAACGCCACCGGCGCGACGTCGTGGCGGTGGGCCGCGCGATGGTAGGCGTCCCAGCGGTCTTGCGCCGTGTGCGTACCGATGATGCCCGGCGCGTAAGCGATGCGCGTGTGACCGAGGCCGAGGAGATGGTCGAAGGCGAGGTCGATGCCGTGCGCACTGTCGACCGTGACGGTGGGAACGGAGGGGTCGTCTTCCACGCGGTCGATGACGACGATCCTGTTCTGGAATGTGTACTCACGCAGCGCCTCGAGATCGACGCGAGTGGACGGAGCGACGACGCCGAACGGGGAGTACATCGAGCGCATCGAACTGAGGTAGCCGGCGGTCTGGCCGGTATCGCCCCCGGTAATGCAGAGCAGCAGCTGGTATCCGCGTGCCTCGGCGGCCGCGGTTGTTGCGCGGGCGAGCTCAGCAAAGAAGGGATTCGTGATGTCCGGGACGATCAGGGGGACGAGATTGCTCGAGCCGCGGCGAAGCGCTTGGGCCAGCGGGTTCATCGAGTAGCCCAGCCGGGCGGCTACTTGGAGTACGTGCTCCCGTGTGGCGGTGCGAACGGCGTCCGGCCGCGAGAACGCACGAGACACGGTGGAGCGGTGGACACCCGCCGCCTCGGCGACATCGTCGATGCTCACTTCAGCCATGGGGGTCCGCCTCGTCTTCTTCGGGTGGCCAGATGAGCTCCATCGCGGACAGGAGCTCCGACAGGGTCGACATGCCCGCGAATCCGCTCGCGAGGGTATCGGCGACGTCGTCGACCAACTTCTCGTACAGGGGGTCGCTGTCGACCTCGAGGATGGCGGTCGTCGTCACGCCGGAGGTGTCGGTGAAGGAGGCGTTGCCGGTGGTGTCGACGGCGGCGAACCCGCGGGTGCCGGCCGCGGTGAAGCTGCAATAGCGTTTCAGCGGTGAGTCGGGAAAGGCGTATCCGACCTCCACGATGGCTTCTCGACCCGCGCTGGTGCGCAACATGAGTGTTGCGTGATCGTCTACGCCCTCTCCGTGCAGCGCCGAGGATCGACGGCGGACGACCTCGGTGGGGTGGCCGATGTGGCGAAGCGCCATGTCGACGAAATGCGGGCCGAGGTTCATCAAGCTGCCGCCCCCCGACAACGCCGGATCCAGCATCCACGGGTTCCCGTTCCGACGGTACCGATGCGCGGGCCCGGCGACGAAAGCCATCCGCTCGTAGACGATGTCTCCAGCCTGGCGCAGCCAGGAGTCGATGGGCGCGCCGCGTTGCACCAGTGCGACGGTCACTGCGACCTCGGCCAGGCGTGTCTCTTGCTCCAGCTGTCTCAGCTCGCCCAGGTCGACGCCGGCGGGCTTCTCGATCACGAACGGAATGCGCCGTCGGATGAGTTTCCGAGCATTCGCGAGCATCTGATGGTGGGGGCTGAAGACGAACGCGACGTCGATCCTCTCGTGATCGAGGGCGACGTCGACGTCTGATGTGGCGGAGGCGTCCAGCCGGGCGGCGAACCGTTCGGCGGTGGCCAGGTGGGCGTCCTGCACGGCCACAACGCGGAACCGTCTCGAAAGACCGTCGAGGTAGAGCGGCGCATGCCAATGCGCGACGCCCACCAGAACGGCCATGGGGCGCACATCCTTCGTTTCGGGCTTCATCGCCTGTGACTTCTCCCTCTCTCGTCTTAGCACACTCTCAGAAATGAGATCGATTGCTGAGATCGATCTCAGAAATCGTGGCACACGTGCCTCGACGCTGTCAACGACACCCGATCGTCCACTCGCGCAACTCTCCGAAGTGGTGTATTCCTCGAAGTCATGTTCACCAAAATCGATGTCCTCCAGACCATCCGCGACTCCGGCAACGTGCTGATCGTGCGCCTCGACACCGCCGAGGAGGCCTACGAGGTCGCCGTCGCGGCGGTGGCGGGCGGCATCCGCGCGCTGGAGATCACGCTCTCGATCCCCGGTGCGGTCGACGTCATCCGGCGTCTCGCAGAACGCTTCCCTCAGGATGATGTGGTCATCGGCGCGGGCACCGTCCTCGACGAGCACGCCGCCTGGTCGAGCATCCAAGCCGGGGCTCAGTTCCTCGTCAGCCCCAACCTGAATCCCGCGATGATCCGGGTCGCCAACCGCTATCAGGTCGCGACCATCAGCGGGGCCTACACGCCCACGGAGATCCTCGACTCCGCCGAGGCGGGCGCCGATATCGTCAAGCTGTTCCCGACCGAAGCCGGAGGCATCCCGTACACCAAGGCGGTGCTCGCGCCCCTCGCCCACATCCCGCTCCTCCCGGCGGGCGGGGTGACTCCCTCCAACGTGGGCGACTGGTTCAGCGCCGGCGTCACGGCCGTTGGAGTGGGCAGCGCCATCACCAAGGCCGGACGCCCGAACGGCGACATGGCCAGGGTGACCGACGCGGCCGCAGAGTTCGTCGCTGCGATCGCGCGAGTGAAGCGGTGACGACGTCCGAGGAGGCGGTCGTTCCGGTCGCGTACATCACGCTGGGTGGTGCGGGATCCGGAAAATCGACTCTGTCCGCGTATCTCAGCAGGCTCGCCGGGGCGGTCTACCTCGACAAGGACACCCTCGCCGGCCCGCTCGTGCGAGTCGCGCTCGAGGCTCTCGGGCAGGACCCGTCCGACCGTGAATCGAACGCGCTGTACTTCGAGAAAGTCATGCCGGCGGAGTACGAGACGCTCTTCGACACTGCGGGCCGCAATCTCGAACTAGGGCTCTCCGTCGTCCTGGACGCACCCTTCGTCGCTTATCTGGACGATGAGGACTTTCTGCGCCGTGCCACTGAGAACGCGAAATGGCCGATGACCCGTATTCGGGTGATCCATGTCGAGACGTCACGCGACGTCGTTCGACGGCGTCTGATCGAACGCGGGAGCGCCCGTGACCGCGTCAAGCTCGCCGACTGGGACGCCTACTGGGCGAGGTACGGCACTCTGCGTTGCCGTTGGAGCACGGGGGAGCACGTGAGCGTGTCCAACGACGACGACTCCGCGCTCGAACGTCTGGCCGCGCTGATCTGACGCCGAGCGAGCGGGTCCGCGAACATCTCCAGCGGATCCTTGACAGATCCACGGAGGCATGCGATCGTCAGTAACGGCGTTACGGAAACGCTGTTACTGATCCCCGACGATGAGGAATCACACCATGGCACTAGCGGAAGACGTTGCGCACGCGATGCACACGCTCGAGCTGCTGGCTTCGCGGCCTGAGGGCCGGCGCGTCAGCGAGATCGCCGAGCGGCTGGGCGTCAACAAGGCCATCGCTCACCGCCTTCTCGCAGCGCTGATGAACGCGGGATACGTCCTTCAGGACGCGCGCACTTCGAGCTATGTGGCCACCCACAGCCTCGGCGCCCTCGGCCTGCGTCAACTTTCCTCATCGGGCGTGGGGACATGGGCGCAGCGCTCGCTGGATTCTCTCGCCGCTGATTGCGAGGAGCTCGTGCGTTTGGCCGTCGCCACCAACGACACCATGCAATGGATCGCCAAAGCCCAGGGCTCCAACTCATCGCTCCGTCTGGATCCTGTGATGGGGCAGGATGTCGTTCCGCACGCGACCGCATCCGGCAAGGCCTGGCTGGCCACGCTCAGTGCGGAGCGCATAGAGACCGTCCTGGATCATGAGGACCGCCTGAGTGTGACATCCCGGTCTTCCCTCGACCGACCTGCGCTCAGCACCGAGCTCGACGAAGTGCGACACCGCGGGTACGCGACGACGTTCGAGGAGATGGACCTCGGCATCAATGCTGTCGCCGCTCCCATCTTCGGGGCGGGAACGGGACGCGAGGCGACGGGCACCATCAGCATCGCGGGCCCGTCCGTGCGGATGACGCGCGCGCGGATGGCCGAGCTCTCCCCGCTGCTGTTGGCCTCAGCGGCGGAGATCGCCAAGAGCTGGCCGAGCTACGCCTACCTCGTGGCGAGCGAGGAGTTGTCCGCCTAGTTCTCGCCCACCCGCCGAGAATCGTTCCACTTTCCGGTTGATCCGACGCGATCAGCCGCTGTCAACCATGTCCACGGTCGGCTCCGGGTGAGCCGGCGCGCGCCTTCGAAGGAGAAGCTCGATGACTTCGGCTCCCCGTACCGCCAGCGAACCTGCTGCCGAGATAACCGGACGCCCCGTCCGAAAGGGCCAGGCACGCAACCTGCTGGCCGGCACCGTCGGGCACTTCGTCGAATGGTACGACTGGTACGTGTATGGCCTCCTCGCGGCGGTCTTCTCCTCGCAGATCTTCCCGTCGGACTCCCCGTTCGCGTCGCTCATCGCCGCGTTCTTGACCTACGCCATCGGGTTCATCGTTCGCCCACTGAGCGGCATCATCCTCTCTCCGCTCGCAGATAGGTACGGGCGCCGCCGGATTCTCTCCCTCGCGGTGTCGGGTATGGCCCTGGGTGCCCTGATCATCGGCCTCACACCGCCTTTCGCCGTCGTCGGCTACCTCGCGCCGATCATGTTCGTCGTCGCTCGCATCCTTCAGGGCATCTCCGCCGGAACTGAGGGACAGAGCGCGATCGCGTTCATGGTCGAACACGCACCCGCGAATCGACGTGGCCTCTTCGGCTCCTTCACCAATATGGCCAGTGGCCTGGCGACTCTGGCCGCCACCGGAGCCGCGGCCATCGTGACCTCGGCTTTCGCCCCCGATGTTCTCGCGTCGTGGGGATGGCGAATCCCCTTCATCGTCGGCGGCATCCTCGGCGTGGCCGGACTCGTGCTCCGCGCCCGCTCGGACGAGTCGCCCGAGTTCGAAGCCAGCGCGATGGCCGAGCAGAAGTCCGCGCCCAAGAAACTCCTCGAACTGCTGCGCAATCACCCGAAGGCCATCCTGCAGACCGCGGCCCTCTCGGCCCCCGCCGTGGCCTACTACACCTGGGCGACGTTCCTGCCGACGTACGCGAACCTCACCTCGGGTCGCGATTTGTCCTCCACTTTGGCGGGCAGTGTCATCGGCCTCGTCCTGCTCGTGATCGTCGTCCCGACCTGCGGGTACATCTCCGACCGACTCGGCCGACGCAAGATCTTCCCCATCGTCGGCGCGATCGGCATGATCGTCCTTTTCTTCCCGTTGCTGCTTCTTCTGCAGACGCCGGGCTTCTGGATCTACGTGCTCGTAGCGGCGTCCGGTTGGGTCGTCCTCGGCATCTGGCAGTCCGTGTACCCCACCATTCAGGCGGAGCTGTTCCCCGCCGCGGTTCGTGTCTCCGGGATCGGTTTCGCCCACCAGATCGTGATCGCCGTGTTCGGCGGAACAGCGCCCCTCATCGCTGCAGCATTCGTCGGCGCCGGAAACCCTATGGGAGTCGCGGTCTACATGATCGTCGTCGTCACCATCTGCCTGATCATCTACTTCACCCTGCCGGAGACCGGCAGCCGGGCACCGCGGGCCACCGTCTCGGCAACGGACAGCATCTCGGTCGTGGCGGACGATCCGGCCGTCACGGTGTCGGACGCGCGTCGCCGCGACACTCGCGCCTCACGTGATCGCCGAGCAGTGACCACCGAGCAGTGACCACCGCAGAACGGAAAGGACACCCCGCATGATCATCAACACGTTCTCGTACCTCTGGAAGGCATCGGCCCACGAAGCGATCACGGAGCTGATCGACAACGGGTACCGCACGTTCGAGGTGCCGATCAGCTCGCCGCACTGCTGGCCCGTGGAGACCTCCAGCGCTGACCGCGCTGCGATCCGCCGCACGCTTGAGGATGCAGGCGCCGGCATCCGCTCGCTCAACGCCGGGGGATACGACCTCAATCTCGCCAGCCCTGCTGCCAGCATGCGGGACAAGAGCATCGAGCACATCACGTCCGTCATCGACCTGGCCGCGGAGTGGAACGTCGGGGAGATCATCATCTCCCCGGGTACGCGTCGCCCGATGATCTCTCCGAGTCTCGAACAGGTGCACGGATGGCTCCACGACAGCCTGGAGACCCTCGTTCCCCGGGCGAAGCGCGCGGGAACGCGGTTGCTCTTCGAACAGACCCCTTACTGCTTCACCCCCACCATCGAGACCCTGGCGCAGGTGGTTCGCACGGTGGACGATGACGCACTGAAGATCGTGTACGACGTGGCCAACGCCGCCTACATCGGGGAAGACCCCGTTGCGGCTCTGCGGGAGTACCGCGACCTGATCCCGCTCATCCACATCTCGGACACCGGCACCGATGTCTGGGGGCACGACCCCATCGGCACGGGCGTCATCGATTGGGCCGCGTTGGGCGCTGTCGTCGACGCGACGCTCGGAGTCGACAACGTCGTCCTGGAAGTCATTCGTGACGAGAACACCCTCGAGGAGTTCGCGACCGCGCTGCGGGATCTGAACGCCGCGGGGTGGAGTGTCGAGAACAACCGCGCCGAGGAGGTCGTGCGATGAGAGCTCTGGTCAGCGGAGGAAGCAGCGGAATCGGTGCCGCCGCCAGCGTGAGGATCGCCGAAGCGGCCCTCGCGCGCGGCGAGGACGCGATGATCGCGGTGTGCGGGCACACCTCCGGTCCGCAGCACGAAGAGGTCGTCGAAGCCGTCCGCGCCGCCGGCGGCACCGCGATCGCCTTGACAGGCAATCTGCGCGACCCCGAGGTTCCCGCGACGCTGGTCGCCGCTGCCGTCGAGGAGTTCGGGGGGCTGGACGCTCTCGTGGCGAATGCGGGTATCGCCAAGCCGGGTGCCCTCACCGACGTCACGCTGGAGGACTGGGAGAACATGTTCTCCGTCAACCTCCGTGGAGCGTGGCTTCTGGCGAAGGCCAGCTACCCGCACCTGCGTGACAGTGAAGGTGCGGCGGTGTTCACCTCATCCATGTCGGGGCAGATCCCGCACGCCGGGTCCGGCGCCTACAGTCCGACGAAGGCTGCGTTGACGCTGCTTGCGCAGACTCTCGCGTTGGAGTGGGCTCCGGATGGGATCCGCGTGAACGTGGTGTCGCCCGGGATGACCAGAACGGGGATGAACACCGAGCTTTATCGTGATCCCGCGATCAAGGAGGGGCGGGAAGCCATCATTCCGCTCGCCCGGATCGGACAGCCGATCGACATCGCCAACGTCATCGAGTTCCTCATCAGCCCCCTCGCGGGCTACGTCACCGGACAGGACGTCTGCGTCGATGGAGGCTTCACCAAGTCGATCCTCAGCCACATCCCCGGCAAACCCACGTCGAAGGCATAGCCATTGACATGGCCCGCGCGCCGGCACGTGCTCGGGCCGCGCACCACGGACACGGGCCACTCGCTTTCCCGGGCACACAGCAGCCAAACCAGGCGAACACATCTCAAAGGAGAGAAGGACATGATCAAGAAGCGATGGAGCATCGCGCTGGCAGCCGCTGCGGCGGCGAGCCTCACGCTGGCCGCCTGTGCACCGGCGGACGATTCCGCCGGTGGTGGGGGATCGAGCGGTGAAGGTGGCCCCGTGACGTTGACCTACTGGGACTTCCTGGACCCCAGCCAGGACAACCCCAGATCCAACGCTCTGCGAGAGAACATCGCAGCGTTCGAAGAAGCCAACCCCGACATCAAGATCGACCTGTCGGTCGTCGCCCTGGGCGACATGATCAGTCGTCTGCCGCAGGCAGCGGCCGCCGGTCAGGCGCCCGACGTCTTCAAGATGTTCACCCCGCAGGTGCCGCAGATGGCGGCGGCCGGTGCCTACACCCCGCTCCCCGCCGACGCTCTCGCGGTGGACGACTGGCTCCGCCCGGCTGACACCCTGGCGGGGCCCGACGGGCAGCAGGTGGCCGTGCCTTACGAGTACCGCACGTGCGCGCTCTACTACAACCAGAACATCCTCGACCAGATCGGTGCCACCGCGCCGACCACGTACGACGAGGTCGTCGACGTCGCCGCCAAGGCCGCTGCCGCCGGCTACACCGGCTTCGGCACCGGATTCTCCGACACCGACAACTCCGCCATCATCGCGACCTTCTTCGACTGCTTCATGAGCCAGGTCGGTCAGGACATCTGGGATGAGGACGGGAACGTGGACTACGCCGGTGAGAAGGCCGACGAATTCGGAGAGTTCCTGACCAAGCTTCGGGATGCCGATGCGCTGGGCAGCAGCGTGGTCTCGGACACGTACTCGACCGTCACCGACGGGCTCGCGAACGGGACCGTCGCCATGTCGATCCTCGGCACCGAGCGCATCGTCACCTTCGGCAACACCAACCCCGATATCAAGTGGAGCGCACTCCCGACCGCCTCGACGGGCGGAGAGACCGGTTCCACGTTCGGCTGGACGATGGGCATCGGCGCGGGGAGCAAGAAGGTGGACGCCGCATGGACGTTCATCGAGTACATGACCGGCGCTCAGGCCGCGACGGGGCTGGCAAGCGGCGGCGAGGTCCCTACCCGCTCGTCCAGCTACGACGACCCGTACTTCTCCACCCCCGACGCTGACGCGGTCAACTCCATCGCGGAATACGTCGAGAGCAACAGCGAGCCGCACCCGTACCAGGACAACTGGATCGCTCTCGCCACCGGGCTCTCGCAGGCAGGGCAGGCGATGTATCTGAACGGCCTGTCGGGCAGCGAGTTCATCAGCGCGGCGCAAGACGCCGCGAACAAGTAACCGAAAGCGCATCCGGGGAGCCCGTGAGGGCTCCCCGGAGATCGGAACATCATGACTCTCTCCAGCGGCATCGTCGGGGTCCCCTCCGGCATTCGCGACGCAGCGAACACCCCCGATCCGAGTACCAGCGTCCGCCGGCGCCGCGCCGACTGGCGCGTGTGGATGTACGCGGTCCCGGTCGTGCTGGTGTTCACGTTCGTCTTCATCGGCCCGCTCATCTACACCGCGTGGACCGCTCTTCACGAGACGACGTACTACCAGATCGGCGCGTTCTCCGGGCTGAACAGCTTCGTGGAGCTGTTCTCCGACCCCGACCTCCCGACGCAGATCGGCACCACCCTCGTCTTCTCGCTGGGGGCTCTGGCGATCGCTCTGCCGGCGGGTCTGATCTCGGCGATCGTGCTGAACGGTCTGCACCGGTTCAAGCGGACCGTGCGCAGTCTGTTCCTGCTGCCGTGGTTGATGTCGCAGGCGATCGCCGGTGTCATCTGGCTGTGGTTCCTGAACCCCAACTACGGCCCCGCGTCGTACATCACCACCTCTCTCGGGTTCGGGCCCACGGATGTGTTCTCCTCTCCCACCTCCGCTCTTGTGGCCGTCACACTCATCACCGCGTGGTGGTCGTACCCGCAGGCCATGCTCCTGTTCCTGGGTGCGTTGCAGACCATCCCGGGGGAACTCCGCGAGAGCCTGAAGATGGATGGAGGGGGCCTCTGGCGGGAATTCGTCAGCATCACGTTGCCGTTCCTCCGGAACACGATCGTCTCCGTGACCGTCGTGCTCCTCATGCTCTACGTGCAGATGGTGACCATCATTCTGGTGACCACTCGAGGCGGACCCCTCAATGCCACGGAGACATTGTCCATGCGCGTCTACAACCAGACGTTCCTCGACTTCGACCTCTCCGGCGCGTCAGCGACCGCGATCCTGCTCTTCGCGGTGAACACCGCCCTCACTCTCGTCGCCATCCGTTTCCGCCGGAAGGAAGCACTATGAGCACTGCAACAGAACGCATCCTGACCGCCGGATCCGCGCCGCGTCGTCGCAAGCGCACCGATTGGCTGCGCGTCATTCCGGCGTGGGCCTACATCGTGATCTCGGCCGCCATCGTGCTCCCGCCGATCGCGTGGATCATCTCCACCGCGCTCAAGCCGGATGCCGACACCATCGCCTTCCCGCCGACATGGATCCCGGACCCCATCACGTTCGAATCCTTCGCTGGCATCTACACCACCACGAACGTCCGCTTCTTCATCAACTCGCTCGTCTATGCCGGAGGCTCGATCGTCCTGGCGCTGGCGATCTGCATTCCGGCCGCGTACGTCGCCACCCGCTATCGGAGCCGGCGGATGGAAGCACTGATGACCGCCATCCTCGTTCTATCGATGGTGCCCGCGATCGTCGTGTTCATCGCGCTGTACTCGATGTTCGTGAAGACCTCGTTCATCAACACCTACCCGATGCTGATCGTGGTCTACACCGCCATCATCTGCGGACAAACCATCCTGTTCCTCCGCAACTTCATCGAGAACATTCCCGTCGAGATCGAAGAGGCCGCCGCTATCGACGGCTGCTCCCGATTCCAGATCCTGTGGCGCATCGTCATCCCTCTGATCCGCCCCGGTATCGCCGCGATCGCCATCTTCATCTTCGTCTTCGTGTGGAATGACTTCCTCGTCGGAACCGTCCTGGCAACCACGGAAGACATGAAGACCGTGCAGAACGGCATCGTCCGCTACATCCAAACCGGATTCGGCAACTTCTGGGGACTGTTCTCCGCCTTCGTCATCGTCGCCTTCGTCCCCGTCCTCGCGATCTTCGCCGCCTTCCAGCGGTGGTTCATCGCTGGCCTGACGTCGGGCGGCGTCAAGGGGTAGCTCAGTGCGGCCGGAGCTCTTCCGCCCAGGAAGAGCGTACGCACCGACATCCGCCCGAACTACATCCACTCGAGGAGGATGCCGTGAGCAAGGACACCATCGGTGTGGCACTCGTAGGAGCGGGGGCCATGGGAAAGGTCCACGCCGCGATCGCATCGGGAATCGACGAACTCGAGGTCGTCGCGGTGGTCGACTCGTTTGCGGACGCCACCGCCGGCGTCGCCGCCCGACTCGAAGCGGCCGGCTACCGGCGTCCCGGCGAGTACTCGACGCTCGACGATGCCCTCGCGTCGCCGGAGGTCGACCTGGTGGTGATCACCACGCCGAGCGGACTGCACGTGTCCCAAGCGACGCTGGCCCTGGACGCGGGGCGACACGTGATCCTCGAGAAGCCGCTCGACGTGGATCTGAGCCGAGCTCGAGTGCTGGCCGACCGTGCTGCCGATGCCGCGCGCGACGGGTGCGTCGCGACGGTCATCAGTCAGCACCGATTCGATGCGGCGTCGGTCGTCGTCGCGGACGCGGTGAGGTCGCACCGTCTTGGGCGGGTCACATCGGCCATCGCCTCGACCGCGTGGTGGCGGCCCCAGAGCTACTACGACTCCGCCGACTGGCGCGGAACGTGGGCCCTGGACGGCGGGGGCGCGTTGATGAACCAGGGTGTCCACAACATCGACCTGTTGCTCTCGTTTCTCGGGCGACCCGTGGAGGTCTCGGGGCAGATGGCCCTCCTCGCTCACCGTGGGATCGAGGTTGAGGATTCGGTCGTCGGGACGATCCGGTTCGAGTCAGGGGCGATCGCGGCCGTGCACGCGACGACTGCGGCATACCCCGGACTGTCCACACGGCTCCAGGTGATGGGATCTCGAGGCTCCGCCATCATCGAAGACGACGTGTTGACCTACTTCCATGTCACAGAGAGACCGGGAGTCGACATCGGGCCGATGGGTCTGACATCCGCGGATGGCAATCAGGTCGGCACCGTGCCCGTCGACAAAGGCGGGCGAACGGTCCGTCTCGGTTTCGACCTTCCGCCGGCGCCCGCGGGTCAGTACAGCCTCGACCCGACCAGTCATCACCGGCAGTATCTGGATGTCGTGAACGCCATCGCTTCGGGCGTCCAGCCCGCCGTGACCGTCCAACACGCGTACGACGCGATGGCCGTCATCCGATCGATCTACGTCTCGTCGACCCTGAAGAAGCCCGTGCGGTTCGACCAGGTCGCGGCTGGCGACTACGACGACGTGCAGCTGGTTGCGGTCGATGCCTCGCGCACGAGCGAAGGTCCCCAATGAACCTGCTTTCCGTTCGCTGTCATCCCGAGAGGACCCCATGATCACCGGTAGAGCGACACTCATCGCCCACATCGGATACCCGACGGACACGTTCGCCTCGTCGTCGCTGTGCAACCCCTGGCTCGATCGGAACGGATTCGACGCCGCCGTCATCCCGATGTCCGCTCGCGCTGAGGGCTACCCCGATCTGTTCCGTGCGCTCTTCACCCTCACCAACCTCCGCGGCGCTCTCGTGACCATGCCCCACAAGGTCACCACCATGGAGCTCGTCGACGAGATCAGTCCCGCGGCCGCGATTGCCGGCGCGACGAACGCCGTCGTCAAGCGCGAGGACGGTTCCCTCCTCGCCGACCAGTTCGACGGCGCCGGATTCGTGCGAGCCCTCGCCCACAAAGGGTTTGATTGCGCCGGCAAACGCGTCATGATCGTCGGCACCGGCGGGGTGGGGTCCGCCATCGCCGCGTCGCTCGCGGCCGAGGGCGTCGGAGGCATCAGCCTCGTCAATCGCCATGCGGAGTCGGCGGAGGAACTGTCGAAGCGTCTCCGGGCTCACTATCCGCACGTGGACACTCGTCCTGGAACACGGGATTCAAGAGGCTTGGATCTCATCGTCAACGCGACGTCTCTGGGTGTACGTGCCGGCGATCCTTTGCCCCTCGACCTTGACGGCGTCGAGAGCACGACCTTCGTCGCGGATGCCGTCAACAAACCCGAGCTCACCCCGTTCTTGGTGGAGGCCCAGCGAAGAGGCTGCAGGATCCAAGCCGGCCGCGACATGCTGCTCGAGATGGTGCCCGCATATCTGGCATTCTTCGGGTTCGAGGGCGCGTCCGTCGAGGATTTCGTCCGAGATCGGTGAACCGGCCACCGTCACGCGGCGCCGCGTCGCGGGTCGATCATCGTCATGCCCGCGGGAGAGGCGGTGTCCATGCGGGTGAGAAGGGATGCCGCCTCGTGCAGGCCGACGACGCGCTCGATGAGCGCCTGTGGGCGCAGGCTGCCCGACGCGATGAGGGCCAGCATCGCCGGGTAGTCCACCGCGGCCATGCCGTGGCTGCCCAGTAGGTCGAGCTCCCACGCGATCGCCCGGCCCATCGGCACGCCCGACAGGCCGGTCGCGGTCGGCAGCAGCCCGACCTGCACGTGCCGTCCGCGTCGGCGCAGGCTCATGATCGCGTCGGCGCACGTCTGCTCACTGCCGACCGCATCCACCGACACGTGGCTGCCTCCCGACGTCAGCGCGTGCACCCGATCGGGCACGGCGCCGTCGGAGAGCACGGTGTGATCGGCGCCGAGCGTGCGCGCCACCCCGAGGGCGGCGGGATTGCGGTCCACGGCGACGACGCGGGCACCCAGGGCCTTCGCGATCATGACCGCGCTCAACCCCACCCCGCCGGCACCGACGACCGTGACCCACTCATCGGCCCGCACGTGGGCACGGGCCGTGAGCGCGCGGAACGCCGTTGCGAATCGGCATCCGAGAGCCGCGGCGGCCTCGAACGAGACCGCGTCGGGGACGGTGACGAGATTGGTGTCGGCTGCGTGCAGCGCGACCCGCTCGGCGAACGCGCCCCAGTGGGTGAAACCGGGCTGCTGCTGGTGCGGGCATACCTGGGCATCGCCCGCCCGACACCACTCGCAGACGCCGCATCCGCAGACGAAGGGCACCGTGACGCGGTCGCCGGGCGCGAAGCGGCGCACATCGGCTCCGACGGCGACGATGACCCCGGCGAGCTCATGACCCGGCACGTGGGGGAGCGCGATGTCGTCGTGGCCGGCCCACGCGTGCCAGTCGCTGCGGCACAGCCCCGCCGCGCGCACCTCCACGACCACCCCGTTCGCCGGCGGCTGCGGGTCCGCAACCTCTCGAACCTCGACCTGCTGCCGGAACCCGTCCATCACCATCGCGCGCACGGGACCACGGTATGCGAACGGGCGCGGGGCGGCCGACACCGGCGGTGTCGCAGGAGTGCCCTAGATTCGTGCGGTGGGTATCGGGGAGTGGGTCGCGCCGCGACGGCTGGGACGCGACTTCCGATGGCTGTTCGCGTCGTCGGTCACGAGCAACATCGGCGACGGGATCGCCCTCGCGGCATCCCCGCTGCTGATCGCATCGCTGACCGACTCGCCGGTCCTCGTCGCATCGGGCGCGATCATGCAGTTCCTGCCCTGGCTGCTGTTCGGTCTGCACGCCGGGGCCATCGCCGACCGGGTCGACCGGCGCGCCCTGATCATGGTGGCGAACGGCATCCGTGCCCTGGTGCTCGTCGGCCTCTGCGTGTTCCTGGTGACCGGCATCACGAGCATCTGGATGGTGCTGGTCGTCGCCTTCCTCTACGGCACCGCCGAGGTGTTCGTCGACACCACCAGCAGCACCCTGTTGCCCATGATGGTGACCAAGCCGGATCTCGGCATCGGCAACGCGCGACTGCAGGCGGGCTTCCTCGTCGCCAACCAGCTCGGAGGCCCGCCGCTGGGCGCATTCCTCTTCGCGCTCGGCTCGTTCTGGCCGTTCGCGGTGCAGGCGATCTGCGTGGCGTTCGCCGTCATCCTGATCTCGCGGATCACCGCCACGACGCGCGCCGAGGCCACGCGGGCCGAGCGCGAGCGGCCGGCGGTGCACACCGACATCGCGAGCGGCATCCGGTGGCTCTGGCAGAACCCGCCGGTGCGCACGCTCGTCGTCATCATCCTCGCGTTCAACGTCACGTGGGCGGCACCCTGGGGTGTGCTCGTGCTGTACGCGACGGAGTATCTGCAGATGGGCCCCGTCGGGTACGGTGCGCTGACCACGGCGTCGGCGATCGGCGGACTGCTGGCCACCGTGCTGTACGGCCGCCTCGAACGCCGCTTCTCGTTCGCGACGCTGATGCGCGTGTGCCTGTCGGCCGAGGTGCTCATGCACCTCGCGTTCGCGCTCACGACGTCGGGCGCCGTCGCCTTCGTCATCATGATCGCCTTCGGCGCCTACGCGTTCGTGTGGGCGACGATCTCGACGACCGTGCGTCAGCGACTCGTGCCGCACGAACTGCAGGGTCGGATCGCGTCGGTCAACATGGTCGGCATCTTCGGCGGACTCGTGATCGGCCAGGCGCTCGGCGGCATCATCGCGCAGGTGTGGGGGCTCACCGGACCGTGGTGGTTCGCGTTCGTCGGTGCGGCGATCACGCTGCTGCTCGTCTGGCGCCCGATCTCGCACATCGCCGCCGCGGCGCCCGTCGACGATGAGGATGGTGCGGGCGAGGAGTGAGCGACGGCGTCTCGGGGGAGTGGGAGGGGCCGGTCAGCCGCGTCGCGCGTCAGCGCAGCAACGAATGTGTCGGATGCGGATGCCGGATGTGGCACGCGGGGTGTGTTCAGGCGGGGCCGGTGGCGAGCGGCTCGATCGCGAAGTTATCGCGGAAGACCGACTGCGGATCGTACTTGGCCTTGATCGCCCGCAGCCGGGCGAGTGTGGCGGGCGGAAACGCCTCAGCGATGCGCTCGGGACGCAGGGTCGAGTCGAAACTGAGGTACATCCCGGCGGTGTGATCGTCGAGCGTCTGCCACGCGGCATCCAGCCGGTCCGTGTCGGCGCCCAGGCCGACGACGGAGAAGTTCGCGGAGCGATGCGCATAGGCGGTCGCGTCGTCGGCCACGTCCGAGACCGCGCCTCCGACGGCGCGGAACTGGAAGAACGGCGCCGCCCCCGACTCGACCAGCCGCGCCGCCGCCTCGGCGAACGCGGGGGTGATGTGGTCGACGAGCGCCGAGCGTGAATACGGCTCGCCCGCACCGTGCTGGGGGCCGAGGTCGGCGTTGGACATCACCTGCGCGTACGAGACCAGCTGAACCGACTGCTGCACCACGGGGGCGAGCTCTGCGAAGGGCTGGAGACGCGCGATGATCGTGTCGGGATCGGGGGAGTCGACCACTCCGTATAGCTGCACGAGCAGTGGCCGGCCGGGTCGCCGACCGCCCGTCAGCAGGAAGATCGTCAGATCGCGCGGCGACGCCTCCACAATCCGTCCGTAGCCCTCCATGAAGGCCGCGAGATCGTCGACCTGAAACGCCAGTTGAGCCCAGCCCACCTCGCCGATCTCGTCCACTTCGAACTCGAAGGCGGTGACGATGCCCATGTTGGCGCCGGCGCCGCGGATCGCCCAGAACAGATCCGGTCGAGTCTCGGAATCCGTCCGTACCAGCGAGCCGTCGGCGAGCACGACCTCGGCCGCCCGCAGGTGGTCGATGGTGAGGCCGTGCTCGCGGGCCAGGAAACCGATACCGCCGGCGGTCGCGAGCCCGCCCACCCCGACACCGCCGTAGTCGCCGGAGCTCAGCGCCCAGCCGTGCTCGCCGAGCGTCGTCGCGACCTGCATCCATCGCGCGCCGGGTCCGATCCGCACCAGCCGACGCTCTTCGTCCAGGATTTCGATCTCGTCGAGCCGCCGCAGGTCGATGACGATGCCGCCATCGTTGGTGCTGCGGCCGCTGATGCCGTGGCCCCCGCTGCGAACCGCGAGCGGGGCATCCGGATGCCGGCGGGCGAACGCGATCGCCTCCGCCACCTGCTGCGGCGAGTCGGGCTGCAGGACGATCCCGGGAGCACCGCCGCGCATGTAGGTCGCTCGTACCTCCGCATAAGCGAAGTCACCGGGCTCGATGGCGCGCAGCCCCTCGGGCACGTCGTCGTACGCGATGCCGTCGCGGCGTGCGGCGAGCGCTGCCGTCGACCGGGTGGACGCGTCGACCGTGCCGTGTGCACGGCGCTCGAGCGCCACGATCTCGCGGACCGCGGGGGCGATCTGATCGCCGAAGGACTGCAGCAGCGCGGCATCGTCTCCCGCGAGGATGAACGTGGACACTCCGTCTTCGAGCGCGAGCGTCGCCAGTCGCTCGGCGAACTCAGAGGGGTCAGCCGCGAGCTGCCCGATGTTGAGCAGTCGGCGGATCTCGCGGGGCGCGCGCCCTACGGACGCCGCCGCCTCGTCGATCGCGGCATTGCCGCGTGCGAGGTCGCCGGGCTGCAAGTAGTCGAGCGACGGCAGCCAGCCGTCGCCCTTACGACCGGTGAGCGCGAGCATGCGCGGCTTGTATGCACCGATCAGGATGGGGATGTCGTGCGCCGGGCGGGGGCCGCGCTTGGCGCCGTGCACCCGGTGATACGCCCCATCGGTGAACACGCCACGGTGCTCGCTCGTGTCCCACAGCAGGCGGATCACGCCGATCGCCTCTTCGAGCGCGGATACGGCCTGGCCGGGCGTCAGCCGGGTGCCGCCCATCGCCTCGATCGCGTCCCAGAATGCGCCCGCGCCCAAGCCGAGATCGAAGCGGCCGTCCGAGAGCAGGGACAAGCTCGCCGCTGACCGGGCGACGACGGCGGGCTGACGCAGGGGCAGGTTCAGCACGTTCGGTGCGATCCGGATGCGGTCGGTGCGCGCCGCGATGTAGCTCATGAGCGTCCAGGTGTCCAGGAACGCGGGCTGGTACGGGTGGTCCTGGAAGGTGACCAGGTCGAGCCCCGCTGCCTCGGCCACCTGCGCGAGCACCACCGGGCTCTGCGGGTTCGCTGCACTCGGGGTGATGAAGGCGCCGAACTCGATCCGATGTCCGTAATCCACGAGAGTCCTTTCAGTCGGCCGAGGAACGGGCCGGAGCGGGTGCGGGGCGGATACCCACGAGGAGGATGTCGAGCAGCACCGTGCGGTCTGCCGGATGGCCGAGTCTGACGGCGTGCTCGATGCCGCATACGAGCTGCTGCAGCTGGGCGGGGGACAGGTCCCTGCGGACGGCTCCGGCGTGCTGCGCCCGCGTGAGCACCGCCGCATATCCCGTCAAGATCGTGGTGCGGGCTGCAGCGCACTCATTGTGCACCGCCGGATCGACGCGGCCCAGGTCGGTGAGTACCGTTTCGAGCCCCGCATCGGCGAGCTGCAGGTCGAGAGCGTCCGCGAGGAATCGCTGCAGCGCCCGCTGAGGGTCCGGGTCTTCAGCGGCCGCATCCGCCGCATTCGTCAGCCGCGCGAGCGAGTCCAGGCTCAGGGCTTCGATGAGGGAGCGCACGGTGGGGAAATGCCGGTAGACGGTTCCGATGCCGACTCCGGCATCGCGGGCGATGTCGTTCAGTCGGAGAGCGCGCACGTCATGGCTTCGCGCGGCATCCAGGATGCGTTCGCGACTGCGCACGGCGTCGGCCCGAGGAGACATGCGACCACTCTACGTCATAAACGGATGGAATATCCGTTTATAGTCAGGGCGGGTGGGGTGCCTCGAGGCTCCGTGCGACCGGCGCCGCTGAGGGAGCGCCCCAGAGGTCCGAGCGGGCTCGCGGCGGCTAGCGCAGCGGCATCGTCATCCTGCGTTCTCCCGTCGGGAACGCGGTCGCGAGGATGCGCCCTTCTCGGTGACGCACGCCGCGTAGCTAGCGACGGTGCCGTCGCGCGTACACCGGGTCTCCGGCGCTCATCCCTTGGACGATGCGCATGACGCCCCCGATCTGCCCGACTCCGCTGAGCGCGGAACACACGGCCACCAGCAACGTCGGAAGTGTGAAGAGAGACGCTCCGGCCGCGAGATCTCTCACGACGAGTGCGAAGCCCCCGACGGCCAGCAGGAGCGCGAGTGTCCCCGAGATGAGACGCGCGAGGACGCGTGGTTCGCCGTGGACGAGCCGCACCCGCGCCCAGCGCCAGAACGACGGCGAGAGATCTTCGCCGCCGTAAACGGCGCGCAATCCTGTGGATGCGGCCCGTGCAAGCACTCGGCCGCTGCGCCACAGGACGACCAGCGTCGTTCCGCCGGCGACGCAGACGATGGCGGCAGCGCACACGACGACGAGATCCACCGTCGAGATGGAGTCGAACGCAGCGATGATCGCCACCATGCCTGTCGCGACGAAGCCGGCGACGATCGTGACGACGAACGCGACGAGTCCCAGCAACCATCGGGACCAGCGTTCGTAGTCGTGTCGGAGAGCGGCCGCACGAGCCGCGGTATCGGCTCTGCCCTCTGCCGCGAGGTCCCGGCCGGCCAGCAGCCGGCGGGACGTCGGCAGGATGAACGCGAAACCCATGGGGTCCGATGGTAATCGGTCGCCGTGACGACCTCGGGGCCGAGCATCGGCAGCCGCAGCCCGCGACGCACAGAAGAAGCTCGACCGTCGCATTCGGTGAGCGGTGGCGCGCAACAGAGATCGGTCAGATGATACGACATACATGTCGTATCATCTGAACATGAGTTCCGGCGGAGACGACGACATCGAACGCATCCGGTATCTCGTGCTGGCTGCGCAGCGCGAAGGGAGCCGAGCGCTCGCCGCGGAATTGGCTCCGCTGGCCCTGACGCCCGCACAGGCGGAGGTACTGCGTGTGCTCGTCGATGACGAGCCGTTGACGTTGACGGGCCTCGGCGAGCTGCTGGTGTGCGAGTCGGGGACGAACCCCAGTCGCTTGGTGGGTCGGTTGATCGACGCGGGGCTGGTGCAGAAGCAGGGAGTAGCCGATGACGCGCGACAGATCCTGCTCCGTCTCACGGATCGAGGACGGGAACGTCAGCGCGAGGCTGCACGGGTCGAGAGGCGCCTGCACGACCGCATGCGAGAGGCGCTCCGTAGCGTCGACCTGGGTGTCCTCGCCTCTGCGCTGGAGGGTCTGGTGAACGGCACGCCGGCGGGGGATGCGATCGCTCGGCGTGCGGCGACCCCGCGACGAGTCCGCGCATGAGCCGCGCGCACGGGGCCGCGGATATCGACGCGCCGCTCGCTGTCGTGCGAGAGGCGCTGCTCGCGGCACCGCGGCTTCCGGAGTGGAACCCCGCGTTCGTGCGCGTCGCCGGTGCCGCCCGGGCGACGCTCGGCTCCGTGTATGAGGTGGAGGTGATCCGTGGGTTGCGCGGCACGCTCACCTACACCGAGGTCGAGGAGCACCGAATCGCGTTCTCCTGGCGGGTGCCGATGCTGAGCGAACAGGGCATCTGGGAACTCCGGCCGCGAGGGCGGGCGGGAACGGCGGTCGCGCACACGGTCGAACGCCAGGGCGCACTCGCGGCTGTCCTCGCGCACACCCTTCGCACGCTCCCGCGACTCCGATTGGAACGTCTGGCCGAGCACACCCGCGGAGCGCGCCTCCGGTAGGTCAGCCCTGCAACGGCGGCGCAGCGCCGATGATCTGCTCCAGCGCGTCCCTCGTGGCGACGCGCTGGGCGATCTCGTCGGTGAGCCGGTCGCGCTCCGCCACCAGCCGTGCCGTGAGCAGGGACGTCTGGGATGCGGGCTCCGCCATGCAGGGCAGCACGTCCACGATCGCTGCCGTCCCGAGCCCCGCCGTCAGCAACTGGCGGATGAGGAGCACGCGGTCCACGACGGCGGCGTCGTACTGCCGCTGCCCGCTCGTGCTCCGATCCGCCTCGATGAGACCGCGTTCCTCGTAGTAGCGCAGGGAGCGCACACTCGCGCCGGTGCGTTGCGAAAGCTCACCGACGCGCATCGCTTGCCCCTCACATTGATGTCAGGTTCTACCGTAAGCGACATGACAGATCTCTCGCATGACACCGACCCGCGCCCCCGCGTGACGCAGCTCCGCCTCGTCGTCGAGGCGGAGGACTTCGACGCCGCGCTGACCTTCTACCGTGACGTCCTCGGCCTCACGGAGAAGGCGGCGTTCGAGGGCGACGGCGACGCCCGCGTCGCGATCCTCGACGCCGGTGCCGCCACCCTCGAACTCTCCAACCCCGCGCAGGTGCGCATGATCGACGCCGTCGAAGCCGACGGGCGTCCCAGCGCCCGCATCCGGATCGCGTTCGAGGTCGACGACAGCAGCACGACGACCGACGAACTCGTCCAGGCCGGCGCGCAGCTGATCGCCTCCCCGCGGGAGACCCCCTGGCGCTCGCTCAATTCGCGCCTGCACGCCCCCGCAGACCTCGAGATCACGCTGTTCCAGGAACTCGAGGAGGCGGAGACGCGTCACACGCGCCCCGGCTTCACAGCGCCCTGACCCTCGCCCCGATCCGAGCCGGACCGCGCGCTCTCATCCGTCTTGCGATGAGAGGCGACGACTCCGTTTCACGAAGTGGCCGTACCGTCCCGGTTCCGCTCGGCTGACGGCCTGCGCATCGCCCAGGTGCATGAGCTCGTGGATCTGGTCGGCGAGAGCGGGCAGTCCGTGCGCCCCTGGCGGGACGGAGCGCATCCACGCGGCATCGATGCGGCTCGGGTCCCGTTCCTCGAGCGCGTCGATCGCGTCGTCCCGTTCGCGCTCGAGAGCGCGTCGCGTCCGCGCGTCGAGGCGCTGCCAGGCGGACCGAACGGCCGCTGTCGACCGATCGAGCGCGGCGGTGATCACCGCCAGACGCAATGCCGTCACGTCCTCCTCCGTGATGTGCGCCGGCCCGTGTGCGCGCGGTCGGCGGGCGTAGGACACGCGCACCGCGAGCACGAGGAGCGCGAGCCCTGACACGCCCGTCAGCACGCACAGCGCCGGCGTTGCGGCATCCCAGGTGTCGGGTCGGCTCGGCAACGCGGCAGCCGACCCGAGGGAGCCGACGGTCGCGAGCCACAGGCTGATCGATGCGAGCCGACTCGGAACTCCCATGCGCGAGGGGAAGAGGAGAGACGCCCCGAGAGCGGCGAGGGCGATCGTGCTCGCCACCGCGACGGTCACGGCCACCGTCGACGCATCGATGGGCTCGTTGCGGCGGGCGAAGCCCAAGGCCGTGAGAATGCAGGCGATCGTCGTGGCGCCCGCGAGGAACCCGAGCAGTCGAAGCGCGTCTCGCCACGCCGCGGGTGCCAGGAGATCGCGACGACTTGGGTCCTCCGCGAGGAGCCGCGCCGTATCGGCGGCGAATTCCTGCTTCACGTCGGCGCGAAGGCCCTCGCGAATGGCGTGGACCTCCGCCTGATAGGGAGGGTACCACGACACCACGGCGGCGTCGAGGATCGCCTCGACGGGGGTTTCCCTCGATCCCGCAGGATGCTGGGTGAACCTGCTGCCCGCGCCCGTGTGCGCGCCCAGGTCGCCGTGATCCGTCATCGGTTCGTCGCCCTACCGCGAGGGCAGAAGATCCACCGAGTCGTTGACGGTGATGCTGTCGACCGAGACGCCCGAGCGCTCGGCGATCTCGGCGATAGAGCGCGCGGCGTCGGCGGCGCGACTCGCGGTGACGAGCGTGTCGCCGCGCTCGTCGAGCTCGGCGGCATCCCACCCTTCCACCGTGAATCCTACGGTGAGCGTGGTCGCTCCCGACTCGGTGACGGAGCCGATCGAGATTCCGATGATCGGAGCGTCCACGTCGGTCTGGCCAGCCGTTCCCGGTTGGCCGAGTGTTCCCGACGCCCGGAGATCGTCCAGGCCGGTGAGGACGTCGACGAGGCCGGCGGAGGGTGCCGCATCGGACACGATGGTGACGGAGTCGTAGGGCGCGTCCTCCCGCGACCAGCCGAGAGACCAGAACACCCGCCCCCACGCCTCGTCCAGGGCGGCGGAGGAGGCGGCCTGGCGCACGAGGTCCGCGGCGGTTGCGAAACCGCCCGCGTGCGACGTCGCGGTCACCGTCGCGCTCTCCGGGTCCGTGACGTTGATCGTGATGGATTCGACGCGGAGAAGCGCGTCCGCCGTCGCCGCCGCGACGTCCGCAGGCATGGCCGCAGCGGGGTACCCCACCACCGACGAGCGGCTCGTGAGCTCGACCGCCGACACCACGCACGCGGCGTCCCCCGGCGCTGCCCAGACCGCCTCCAGCACGTGCGAGATCTCAGCCGCAGCGGCATCGCCTCCGAGCCGGACCCGGATGGAGCACGTCGGTGCGACGTTCACGCGACTCTCCGTGGTGGATGCGGACACCGCTCCGCTGTCGCCGACGATCCGCTCGACCCTCGGGACGGCATCACGAGCGGCATCCGCCATCGGCGTGCACCCGGTCGCCAGCAACGCCGACGCGACCAGGGTCACGGCGAACCCGCCGTGCGTGATGCCGCGGTGACGACGGGAGGTCATCGATCCACGGTACCGCTCGCCCGCCTCAGCGCGTCGCTTCCCCCAGGCAGACCCGCTGACCCTCGCCGCTCGGCGTGTGCGCCGGCGATCAGCCGGTGAAGCGTGCGCCCACCAGCCGCGCGGTCTCGTCCCACAGTCGGCGCGCGTCATCCATCCGCCGCATCGGCGGCCACAGCTCGAGTCGGGCGGGAGGGCCGCCCACCGTGCGCCGGGGTCCGTAGAACTCGTCGCCGCGCGCGTCGGGGCTCGCGGCGGCCATGATCGCGGGCTGTGCGGCGCTGCCCACCGTCCCGGCAATACCGATCCGCGACAGCGTGCGGATCATCCGGCGCCCCCCGGTCTCCTTCTGCCGGCCCATGCCGGGCTGCGCGGCGAGCAGGTTCGTCGGTGAGACGCCGGGGTGCGAGAGATTGCTCGAGATACCCCAGCCGGCGGCGCGACTGCGGGCGTCGAGCTCCCGGGCGAACAGGGCGACGGCGATCTTCGATCGGCTGTAGGCCGTCATCCCGTCGTACGACCTCTCGCTGTTCAGATCGGTCCAGTCGATCTCGCCACGGCGCGCGGCGATGCTGGTCTGATGCGTGACGCGCGCGCCACCCGCGCGCAGGAGCGGAAGCAGCCCCAGGGTGAGGGCGGCGTGCCCGAGATGGTTCGTGCCGAACTGCAGCTCGAAGCCGTCCGTTGTCTCCTGCCGCTCGGGCGGCGTCATCACGCCGGCGTTGTTGATCAGGATGTCGATCGGCCGGCCCTCCGCGACGAGGTCTGCCGTGAGCGCCGCGACGGAGTCGAGCGAGGACAGATCGAGGGGTCGGATGCCGATCTCGGCACCCGGCGTCTGCGTGCGGATGCGGGACGCCGCCTTCTCGCCCTTCGCCGCCGAGCGCACCGGCATGATGACCTCGGCGCCCGCGCGGGCGAGGTCGGCGGCGATCACCTGCCCGATGCCGTCGCTCGCTCCCGTCACGACGGCGAGCTTTCCGGTCAGGTCGGGGAGGGGGGTGTGGGTCGTGCGAGCCATGAGGTCTCCTTCGTCGTGGGTGTCGGCCGCGGTGGGCGCCGCTGAAGATCAGAGTGCGCGCTCCCGCCGAGCGGATTCAGTGCCGCCGTATCCACTGATCGCGAGACCGTGGTTACGGTGCCGGTCACCGGATAGAAAGGAACCACGCGCACCGGATGGCGAGGAGAACACCGTGATCGATCGGCCCGGCCTGGCGGCGTTCCTCCGACACCGGCGCGAGCAGCTGCAACCCGAGGACGTCGGGCTCGCGCGCGGCCCGCGGCGCCGGACGAACGGGCTCCGCCGCGAAGAGGTGGCAGCGCTCTGCCACATGTCGACGGACTACTACTCCCGCCTCGAACGCGGAACGGGTCCGCAGCCCTCGGAGCAGATGATCGCGTCGATCGCGCAGGGGCTGCATCTCTCGCTCGACGAACGGGATCACGTCTTCCGCCTGGCCGGACACCATCCGCCCGCCCGCGGAGCGAACAGCGACCACATCAGCCCGGGGATGCTGCGCATCCTGGATCGTCTGCACGACACCCCCGCCGAGATCGTGAACGAACTGGGCGAGACCCTCCGGCAGACACCCCTGGGGGTCGCTCTCACCGGGGATGCGAGCCGGTACACCGGGCTCGAGCGCAGCCTCGGCTACCGCTGGTTCACCGATCCCGCGGCCAGGCTCGCGTACGGCCCGGAGGACGCCGCGCTGCTCTCACGCGTGTACGCCGCCGGCCTGCGCGAGATCGCCACCCTGCGCGGGCCGGGGTCGCGAGCGGTGCGCTTCGCGGAATCCCTGCGCGCCGAGAGCGAGGAGTTCGGTGCCCTGTGGGACACCCACGAGGTCGGGGTGCATCCGCCCGAGGTCAAGCGGTTCACCCATCCGGAGGTCGGGACGCTCGCCCTGAACTGCCAGACGCTCCTCGACCCCGATCAGTCCCACCGACTTCTCGTCTACACCGCCGAGCCCGGCAGCGAGAGCCACCAGAAGCTCCAGCTCCTCGCCGTCATCGGCGCGCAGTCCCTGGCCTGATCGGCCGCTCGCCCCGGCCTCAGCGCGCCGGCAACCGCCGGGCGAGGTAGGGCGCGGTGCGGCTCGCGGGGTCGGCGGCCACGGCGTCCGGCGTCCCCGCCGCGACGATGCGCCCGCCGGCGGTCCCGCCCGCGGGGCCCAGGTCGATGACCCAGTCGGCGGCCGCCACGACGTCCATGTCGTGCTCGACCACGACCACCGTGTCGCCGGCATCGACGAGCGCGTGCAATTGCGCGAGCAGCCGTCGGACGTCGGCGGGATGCAGTCCCGTGGTCGGCTCGTCGAGCAGGTAGAGGGTGTGGCCGCGCCGCACCCGCTGCAGCTCGGTCGCCAGCTTGATGCGCTGCGCCTCGCCCCCGGAGAGCTCCGTCGCGGGCTGCCCCAGGCGCAGGTAGCCGAGCCCGACATCGAGCAGCGTCCCGAGGCTCCGCGCCGCCGCCGGCACCGACGCCAGCACATCCGCCGCCTCGGTCACGGTGAGCGCCAGGATCTCGGCGATGTTCTTGCCGGCGACGGTGACCTCCAGCGTCTCCGGGTTGTAGCGCGCGCCGTGACAGGTGGGGCAGCGCCCGTAGCTGCCCGGCAGGAACAGCAGCTCGACCGACACGTAGCCCTCGCCCAGACACGTCTCGCAGCGCCCGCCCGCGACGTTGAACGAGAAGCGCCCCGCGGTGTAGCCGCGCTCGCGCGCCAGGTCGGTGGCCGCGAACAGCGTGCGGACGGCATCGAACAGGCCGGTGTAGGTGGCCAGGTTGGACCGGGGCGTGCGGCCGATCGGCTTCTGATCCACGCGCACCAATCGATCGATGTGCTCGAGGCCCGACGTCCCGCGCACGGTCATCGTGTCGAGGCGGTCGTGCTGTGCCGCGGCGTCGAGCACGGCGTCGCCGTCCACGTCGTCGGATGCCGGTGCCCCGCTGCGCTCGCCGCCACGCTCCCGCAGGTGCGCGCCGACGACCTCGGGCAGCACGCGGCTGACGAGCGTCGACTTGCCCGACCCCGAGACGCCCGTGACGGCGACGAGGGTTCCGAGCGGGAGGGACGCTTCCACATCCACCAGGTTGTGAAGGGTCACCCCCGCGACCGACATCCACGCCGCGGGTGTCCGCGGCACGCGCGCGTCGTCGCCCGAGGGGGCGGTGGCGGGGAAGAGGAACGGTCGCGTCGCGGAGGCGTCGACGTCGGCCAGCCCGTCGACGACGCCGCTGTAGAGCACGGCGCCGCCGCCCTCACCCGCATCCGGACCGACATCGACGATCCAGTCGGCGTGGCGCACGACGTCCATGTTGTGCTCGACGACGAACACGGAATTGCCCGCGTTCTTGAGCTGCTCGAGCACCTCGAGAAGCGGCTCCGCGTCGGCGGGATGGAGGCCGGCCGACGGCTCGTCGAGCACGTAGACGACGCCGAAGAGCCCCGACCGCAGCTGGGTGGCGAGCCGCAGTCGCTGCATCTCACCCGGCGACAGCGTCGTCGTGCCGCGCCCGAGCCCGAGGTAGCCGAGCCCGAGGTCGGTCAGCACCTCGATGCGGGTGAGCAGATCGGTCGTGAGGGCGACGGCCACATCGGTGCGCTCGCCCGAGCGCGTCGTCGGCACGGCGGGCGCCGCATCCGTCAGGAGCGTTGTGGGACGGAGGACGTCGGCGAGCGCCGTCAGCGACAGGGCGTTGAGCTCGGCGATCGTGCGCCCCGCGAAGGTCACCGCGAGCGCCTCGGCGCGCAGGCCCGTGCCGTGGCACAGCGGGCAGGTGCCGGTGCGCACGAACTGCAGCACCTTGTTGCGCATCGTCTGGCTCTTCGAATCGGCGAGCGTGTGGAACACGTACTTCTTCGCGCTCCAGAACATGCCGTTGTAGGGCTTCGCCACGCGGTCGCGCTGGGGCGTGATCTGCACGACCGGCTGCTCGTCGGTGAACAGCAGCCAGTCGCGGTCGGCGCGGTCCAGCTCGCGCCACGGCCGGTCGACGTCGTATCCGAGCGCGATCGTGATGTCGCGCAGGTTTTTCGCCTGCCAGGCGCCGGGCCACGCGGCGATCGCACCGTCGCGGATGCTCAGCGACGGGTCGGGAACGAGGGTGTCCTCGGTGACGGTGTGCGCGACGCCGATGCCGTGGCACTCCGGGCATGCGCCGGCAGCGGTGTTGGGGGAGAAGGCGTCGGAGTCGAGGCGCTCTGTGAACCCGTCCGGGAAGGTGCCCGCACGGGAGAAGAGCATGCGCAGAGAGTTGGAGAGCGTCGTCACGGTGCCGACGCTGGAACGCGAGCTGGGGGTTCCTCGCCGCTGCTGCAGTGCCACCGCCGGAGGGAGCCCGGTGATCGACTCCACGTGGGGATCGTGGCCCTGCTGGATGAGGCGGCGCGCGTACGGCGCGACGGACTCCAGGTAGCGGCGTTGCGCCTCGGTGAAGATCGTGCCGAACGCGAGCGAGGACTTGCCCGAGCCCGAGACGCCGGTGAACGCGACGATCGCATCGCGCGGCACGTCCACGTCGACGTTGCGGAGGTTGTTCTCGTTCGCCCCGCGTACGCGGACGAACGCATCGGCGGGGTCGCGCAGGTTTTCGGGCATCGGGCAAGCCTAGGCGGCGCCGCCGACACGAGGGCCGGGGTGGCGCTTCCCGCGCGGAACCGCCGGGACGCGGCCGCGCTGTTCACCCGCTGTTCCCGGCGGATGCCGACGGGGGCGCGCCTAGGATGGCGACATGGCTGACACGCAGACTTCCCGGTACGACGGCGACCTGGTCGCCCGCCTCTTCACGCGCCTGAGCCAGGAGGACGCGCTCAACGCCGCTCTCGAGTCGATCTGGGCCGACTTCCGCGCCGACATCGAGGCGGTCGAGGACGACGAGGAGTCGGCGGGGGAGTTCTTCGCCGGAATGGTCGCCACCCACGCGCACGCGATCGCCGACCCCGAGGCGTTCGACGACGACGAGGACTGACGCGCCCCCCGCGTCGGCCGGCCGCATGAGCGACGACACGATCCTTCCCGAGCTGCGGGAGCCGCTGCGGCGCACCGACGTCTCGCTGCCGCGGTGGCTGATCCGAGCAGCGCTGCGCGTCATGCCGGTGCCGCGCGATCCCGAGGTGCGGGTGCGTGCGGTGCGGGTCGGTCCGATGCGGTTGCGGATCTACCTGCCCGCGCGGCGCGGCATCGGACCTGGCCTGCTCTGGGTGCACGGCGGGGGCCTGCTGTTCGGCGCGGCCACGCAGGACGAGAGCCTCTGCCTGTCGACGGCGAAGCGGCTCGGCATCGTGATCGTGTCGGTCGACTACCGCCTCGCGCCCGAGCATCCGTTCCCCGCCGCGCACGACGACGTCCTCGCGGCCTGGCACTGGTTCCTGGCGCACGCCGACGAGCTCCACGTCGATCCCACCCGGATCGCCGTGGGGGGCGAGAGCGCCGGCGCCGGTCTCGCCGCCGGTGTCGCGCAGCGCCTCCACGACGACGGCGGCACGCAGCCGGTCGCGCAGTGGCTGTTCGCGCCCATGCTCGACGACCGGACGGCGGCGGATCGCTCGCTCGACGCCCGGCGGCACGCCGTGTGGGACAACGAGAAGAACCGGGCCGGATGGGGCGCCTACCTCGGTGCCGAGCCCGGCACCCTCACGCCGCCCCGCTACGCCGCGCCCGGGCGGGCGACCGATGTCGCGGGCCTGCCCGCAGCGTTCCTCACGTGGACCGACACCGAGCTCTTCGCGGACGAGAACCGCGCGTACGCCGACGCGCTGGACGCCGCGGGGGTGCCCGTCCACGTCGACCTGGTCGTGGGCGGAGCGCACGGGTTCGAGAACTGGGCGAAGCACACGCCGGTCGCGCAGGCTCTCATCGGCCGGGCCCAGGAGTGGTTGGGCGCGGCGGTTCGGTGATCGCGCCGCGCGCGGCACTCAGCCCGGCGCCCACAACGCGGCGACCGGCACGTCGGTGCCCAGGATGTTCACCGCCGCGCGGCGTCCGGACTCCAGCGCCGCGGTGACCGTGGCGGGGTCGTCGGTCCACGTGGCCTCGCCGGCCAGGTGCAGCACGCCGCCGATCGGCGTCGCCAGGTCGTCATGGTCGGCGGTCGTCGAACCGAGCGTCATGTAGGCGTACGACCCGCGCGCGAACGGATCGTCCTGCCACGCGGTGACGTCGACGCGCACCGGCTCCTCGACGCGGTCGCCGTAGAGCCGACGCAGCTGCGCCAGCACCGACGCGGTCACCTCGTCGGTGCTCCATCGGCGGATCTCCGCCGCCGTCGGTCCCGCGGCGAAGGTGAGCAGCGTCGGTGTGCCGTGCAGGGCGGTGAGGTCGTACCAGGAGTGCCAGCGGCGTCCCTCCGGACCCTGTTGGCGGATGGCGTAGACGTGGGCATCCCAGAACGCCGTGTCGAAGCGCAGGAACACCTTCTCGAACGCGTTCATGGTGAGCCGGTCGAGTGCGCCCGCCACCGGCTGCGGCAGGGGCGGCTCGATGAGGAGGTCCTCCGAGCGCAGGACGCCGATCGGCACCGTGACGACCGCGGTGGCGGCCTCGAGCGTCTCGCCGCCGACGGTCACCGACACACCGCCCTCGCGCCAGCGCACATGCGAGACGACGTGACCCAGGCGGATGTCGAGACCCGCCGCGAGGGCGAGCGGCACGCCGTCGTAGCCGTCCGGGAAGACGACCTCGTCGCCGTCGATCGCGTCGTCGTCGAGCCCGTGCGCCGCGAGGTCCTCGATCCACGCCCCGTACTGCTCCTCCGACCGGTGCTCCAGGTACTCGCGCACGCGCTGGGTGCGCTCGCCGCCCCACCCCTGGGCCTCGAGGGCGACCTCCGTCGCATCGCGGTACGACGCATCGGCAGCGGATGCGTCGACCGCATCCCGCAGCGCGGCGTCGACCGTGTGGATGTCGGCGATGAACGCGCGGGTCTCCGCCTCGGAGAGGCGTTGGCCGTCCGGTCCGTAGTACGCGATCGGACGGCTGTCGGGCTGGTAGCCGCCCACCGTGAACTCGACCGTGCGCATCCGCGCCGCATCCGCGAGGGCGGCGACCGGGCTGTCGGTGATGCCGTGGATCCAGGACGCCCCCAGATCGGTCACGCGTCCTCCCGTGCGGTCGGTCCACACGCGCCCGCCCACGCGGTCACGGGCCTCGAGCACGACGACGCGGCGGCCCGCCCCCTGCAGCAGCCGCGCGGCGGTGAGTCCTGACACACCGGCCCCGACGACGATCGTGTCGATGTGCTCCATGTCGGCCTCCGCCCGCCCGGCGGTGCCCCGGTGCGCCCGCTCGCTGCGCCCGACGTTAGCGCGTGGGCCCGCCCTGCGCGCAAGAGGGTGGTGTCACCGCGGGAGGGAGCGGACGATCTCCCGGACGAGGAGGTCGGGCTCGTCGAACATGACGTTGTGACCGCTCCGCGGCGCCGCCACCCGGCGGGCGCCGAGGCGCTCGGCGGTGAGGCGGTGTCCGTGGGCGAGGTCGGACCGCTGGCGCCGATCGGTCAGCCCCGCCCGGAGGCCCGTGATCACCGTGACGTCGAGGTCGCGGAGCGGATCCATCCGCTCGGGATGCGCGCGCAGATCGCGCAGCGCCGGGAGGAAATCTCCCAGTTCGGCGCCCATCGTCTGCGCCACGACGGCGAGGTCCCGCCGCAGCTCCGCGGCGACCTCGGGGGACTGGCCGCGCGTGGCCTGCGCTCGCAACCGGGTCACGCTCAGCCGCATCGCGAGGGCGAAGAGCGGGCCCGTCTGCGACATCCGTCTCTCGACGGCGGGGGCGAAGTACGCGTCGACGTTCTCGTCGGACTGGTCGACGAGGATGACGCCGCGCACGTCGAAGCGTCCGCCCGCCGCCACGGTGCGCACGATCGGGCCGCCCCAGCTGTGTCCGACGAGCACCAGCGGGCCCGCCACGCTCGACAACAGCTGCGAGAGGTCCGCCGCCGCCCGCGCCAACGTCCGCGGTGCGGTGTCGACCTCGCTCCGGCCGATGCCCGCACGGTCGTAGACGAGCGTCGCGGCGTGCGCGGCGACCGCCGGCTGCACGCGCCCCCAGGCGGCGCTGGAGAACCCCATCCCCGACTCGAAGACGACCGTCGCGGCGCCGGTGCCGGCGCGGCGGTGGTGGAGGCGCCTGCCGTCGTCGAGTGAGAGGTACCGCGATTCGCCCATGCGGTGCGCGGCGCTCACCTCGGGCCCTGCGCGGACGAACGGAGCGTATGCATCCGGACGAGTCTTCCAGCCCGAGCCGGAGCGCGCGACCCGCCCGTGTCGGACGGCGGAGCGCACGCCGATGCCGTTTGTTGTTTTCGGGTGACCGAAATTATAGGGTTTCGGTATGCCGAAGTCTGGTCGTCCCCTCCGTCTCGTCGCGCTCGCGCTCCTGGGCGCCGCGGCCGTCGCCCTCAGCGGATGCGGGGGGCCCGCCGCCCCGGACGACGATCGCCCGGTGGTGCTGACGACATTCACCGTCCTGGCCGACATCGCCCAGAACGTGGCGGGTGAACACCTGGTCGTGCAGTCGATCACCAAGCCCGGCGCCGAGATCCACGGTTACGAGCCCACCCCCGGCGACATCCGACGTGCCGCCCAGGCCGACCTCATCCTCGACAACGGGTTGAACCTCGAGGCCTGGTTCTCGCAGTTCGTCGAGTCCGTCGACGTGCCGCACGTCGTGGTGTCGGACGGCATCGACCCGATCGACATCACCGAGGACGCCTATGCGGGCAAACCCAACCCGCACGCGTGGATGAGCCCGCTCAACGTGCAGATCTACGTCGACAACATGGTCGCCGCCTTCGGTGAGCTCGACCCCGAGAACGCCGACGCGTACGCCGCCAACGGCGAGGCGTACAAGGCCGAGCTGCAGGGGGTCCAGGACGACCTCGTCGGCCGGCTCGCGGCGCTGCCCGAGAACCAGCGCGCACTGGTGAGCTGCGAGGGCGCGTTCTCGTACCTCGCCCGAGACGCGGGGCTCACCGAGGCCTACATCTGGCCGGTCAACGCCGAGCAGCAGGCGACGCCGCGGCAGATCACCGACCTCATCCGCTTCGTCGACGACAACGACGTCCCGGCGGTGTTCTGCGAGTCCACCGTGTCGGACAGCGCGATGAAGCAGGTCGTCGAGGCCACCGGCGCGACCCTCGGCGGGGTGCTCTACGTCGACTCGCTGTCCGAGGCCGACGGTCCCGTGCCGACCTACCTCGACCTCATCCGCCACGACGCGTCGACCATCATCGACGGACTCACGGGGGAGGCGTCGTGAGCGTCGCGATCGCGGCGGAGCACCTGAGCGTGCGCTACGGCGAGGTGCTCGCGCTCGACGACGCGACCGTGCACGTCGAAGGCGGTCAGGTGGTGGGACTCATCGGCATGAACGGCTCGGGCAAATCCACGCTGTTCAAGTCCATCGTCGGCACCGTGCGCCCCGAGAGCGGGAGCGTGCGGCTGGACGGCATGACCCCCGCGGCCGCACGGCGGAGCGGCCGCCTGGGGTACGTGCCCCAGAGCGAGGACATCGACTGGGACTTCCCGCTGTCGGTGCGCGACGTGGTGATGATGGGCCGCTACGGGCGACAGGGCATCACGCGCCGCGCCTCGCGCGCCGATCGCGCGGCCGTCGACGAGGCGCTCGCCCGCGTCGAGCTCACCGATCTCGCCGACCGCCAGATCGGACGCCTGTCGGGCGGTCAGCGCAAACGCGCCTTCGTCGCCCGCGGCATCGCGCAGGACGCCGACATCCTGCTGCTCGACGAGCCGTTCGCCGGCGTCGACAAGAGGTCCGAGGCGACCATCGTGCGGCTGCTGCGCGAACTCGCCGCCGACGGGCGCGCGATCCTCGTGTCGACCCACGACCTCCACGCTCTGCCGCAGCTGGCGGATGAGGCCATCCTGCTGCTCCGGCGCATCGTCTTTCAGGGGAGCGTGGCCGAGGCGCTTCGCCCCGAGCGGCTCGCCCAGGCGTTCGGGCTCGACCCGCTCGCGGACGGAGAGTCGCGATGACCCTCTGGGATCTGATCGTCGAACCGCTCCAGTACGACTTCATGCTGCGCGCGCTCGCCGCCACCTCGATCGCCGCGATCGTGTGCGCGATCCTCTCGTGCTGGCTCGTGCTCGTCGGCTGGTCGCTCATGGGCGACGCGGTCTCGCACGCGGTGCTGCCCGGCGTCGTCCTGGCCTACGTCTTCGGTGCGCCGTTCGCGCTGGGCGCGCTCGTGTTCGGGTTCCTGGCGGTGGCGTTGATCGGCCTCATCCGCGGCACGAGCCGGGTCAAGGAGGATGCGGCGATCGGCATCGTCTTCACGACGCTGTTCGCGCTAGGGCTCGTGCTCATCTCGATCACGCCCAGTCAGACCGACCTCAACCACATCATCTTCGGCAACGTGCTCGGGGTCTCCACGGGCGACCTCGTGCAGATCGGCATCCTCGCGGCCATCGCGTTCGCGGTGCTGACCGTCAAGCGCCGCGACCTGACGCTGTACGCGTTCGATCCCACGCACGCCTTCGCGATCGGCCTGTCGCCGCGTGTGCTCGGTGCGCTGCTGCTCGGCGTGCTCGCGCTGACGGCCGTCGTCGCGCTGCAGGTCGTCGGCGTGATCCTCGTCGTCGCGATGCTCATCATCCCGGGGGCCACCGCGCATCTGCTGACCGACCGGTTCGGGCGAATGCTGCTGATCGCACCGGTGATGTCGGTGGTGTCCTCCGTAGTCGGGCTGTACCTCAGCTACTGGGTGGACGCGTCGCCGGGCGGGCTCGTCGTCCTCGTGCAGGGGGCGGTCTTCGCCCTGGTGTACCTGGCCGGCCCGACGCGCGGCGTCCTGTGGCGCCTCGGGCGCCGGACGCGGGCGGCGGCCTGACGGCGCTCAGCCACCCGGAGCCGTGAGCAGTCCGTCGACGTCCGCCAGCACCCGCGCGCACTCGACGACGTCCTCGGGGGTTCCCGACAGCTCGAACTCGAACAGGACGGGGCGCCCCGAGATCTGCGCCAGCTCGCGCGCGGCGGCCTGGTAGTACACGCCGAAGTTGCGGTTGCCCGACCCGATGACCCCGACCATATGCCGGCGGTTGGTCGCGGACCGGAGGAAGCGCCGCACCGCGGCGGGCAGTGTCACCTCCTCGGCGTTCCCCGCCTTGTACGACGGGGTGAGCAGCACCCAGGGCCCGTCGACCTCGCTCGCGCGCACCGCGGCATCGGCCAGGTCCCGGACGGGCCGGCCGTCGTGCGTCGCGAGCCCGACCGCGAAACGGCGCGTGAGATTGGAGACCGACGAGTAGTAGTAGACGGGCACCCGGCGCATGACCCCAGTGTCCGCCCGCAGCCGGATGACGGATCGTGTCGGAGACCGGGAATACTGCATGTCACGCGGAGCTTGATCCTCCACATGGTTGAGAATTCACACATCGATGTCGCCGAGTTCCCGGTGATCGGACGCGGACCGGTGCCGGCGGCGTCGGAACGCGTCCGCGTGTCCGTCCCCCTGCGTTTCTCCGACGGATTCCGCACGGACGGCGATGTGCACACCTTCGACGGTCTCGTCGACGGCAAGGAGCATCTGCTCATCGGTCTCGGAGACTGGCGGGGCGCGTTGGAGCGCGGTCGCGACGGCGGCCCCGCGCCGCTCGTCCGCCCCCACAGCGAGTGCCTGACCGGCGACGTGTTCGGCTCCGAGCGTTGTGACTGCGGGCCGCAGCTGCGGGAGGCGGTCGAACGGATCGCCGCCGAGGGAGGGTTCCTGCTCTACCTGCGCCAGGAGGGACGCGGCATCGGCCTCTACGCGAAGCTCGACGCCTACGCCCTGCAGGATGCCGGTCTCGACACCTACGAGGCCAACGTCGCCCTCGGGCGCGGCGAGGACGAGCGCGACTACACCGTCGCCGCCCAGATGCTGCGGGCCGTCGGAGCCGACCGCATCCGCCTGCTCAGCAACAACCCCGACAAGGCGACGCAGCTCGAGGCGCTGGGGATCTCGGTCGCCGAGCGGGTGCGGACGGCCGTGCACCTGTCGCCGGCGAACGCGCGCTACCTGGCCGCCAAGCGCGACCACACCGCCCACGACATCGTCCTGCCGGCGGCATGACCGACGAGAGCACGACCGGAGCGGGCGAGGCACAGCGCCACCCGCGGCGCCTCGACGACGCCGAGATGGCGGTGTGGCTGCCCCTCATCCGCACCGCGCAGCTGCTGCCGCAGACCCTGGACCGGACGCTCCGCGATGCCTCGGGTCTGAACCACGCCCACTATGCGATCCTCATCACCCTCGCCCAGGTCGAGCGCCCCACGATGACCGAGCTCGCCCGCATCGCCGGGCTCAGTCGGTCCCGCCTCAGCCATGCGATCGACGCGCTCGTCGCGCGCGGATGGGTGTGCCGCTCGGCGTGCGGCAGCGACGGACGCACGCAGTCGGCGCGGCTGACCGACGAGGGGCGCGAGATCCTGCGGGGAGCGGCGCCCGCCCACGTGGCGCAGATCCGCGACCTCGTGACGAATCGTCTCGACGCCGACGAGCAGGCCGCCCTCGCGCGCCTCCTCGGCAAGGTGCTGCCCGGCATCGAGGCATCGTTGGAGCGGTCGGCGGCGAGTGTTCCGGCGCGGGGAGCGGCGTAACCTGGGGGAGTGGGTGAGCGACTGCGGGCATTCGGTGCCGGCCTCGTCGCCGTCGCCCCGCACCGCGGCGCACACCGGGTCGCCCTCCGCGCGGCCGTCTCGATCGCCGTCCCCCTCCTCGTGCTGTGGGGGCTCGGCCGTCTCGATCTGAGCATCTACGCCAGCTTCGGCGCGTTCGCCGCGCTCTACGGTCGCGCCGACGCGTTCGGCGACCGCATCCGGATGCAGGCGGCCGCGGCGCTGACCTTGATCGGCGCGATGCTGATCGGCACGGCACTGTCGGTCGTGGGGGCTCCTGCCGCCGTCCGCGTGCTGGTCGTCGCCCTCGTCGCGGCCGTGGTCACCCTGGTCGCCGCCGCGGGCCGCTGGCACCCGCCCGGGGCCCTGTTCGCCGTCTTCGCGGCCGGCGCGTGCGCCACGCTGCCGGCGACCGCGGCATCCTTCGCCGCCGTGCTGATCGTCGCGGGCGCCGGCGCGCTCTTCGCCCTGCTCCTGACGGTCGCCCTCGCCGCCCTCCGCGGCGGGCTCCGCGACGGCCGGAGGATCGCACGGGCACGACTGGGCGCGACCGCCGTAGAGATGGCCATCGCCGTCGGTGCGGGAAGCGCGCTCGCGGGGCTCGCCGGACTCGCCCTGCTCGGCACGCACTGGTACTGGGCGATGGTCGCCGCCGTCGCGGCGCTCGGGGGAGCGAGCGTGACGGCGCGCGTCGTCCGCGGATTCCAGCGGCTCCTCGGCACCGTCGTCGGCATCCTGCTGGCCGCCGGGCTCCTGGCGCTCCACCTGCCGCCGCTGCTGATCATCGCGGCCGCCGTCCTTCTCCAGGTCGGCGCCGAGCTGTTCGTCGGACGCAACTACGGCATCGCGATGGTGTTCGTGACACCGCTGGCGCTGCTCATGATCGAACTCGCGGTGCCGGCCGACCCGGCGCTGCTCATCCGCGACCGCATCCTCGATACGCTCGTCGGCGTCGCGATCGGCACCGTCGTCGCCGTCCTGTCGGCACGCGTCCGACGCGGTCGCACGCCGTAGGCTGGCGGCATGCAACAGCGACCGTTGGCAGCGACCGGCCGATCCGTATCCGCGTTGGGCCTGGGCACCTGGCAGCTCGGCGCCGACTGGGGCGACGTGGACGAGGCCACCGCGCACGCGGTGCTCGACGCGGCGGCGAGCGCCGGAACGACCCTGTTCGACACCGCGGACGTCTACGGGGACGGCCGTTCCGAGCAGATCATCGGGGGATACCTCTCCGGGCGAGCCGACCACGGCATCACCGTCGCGACGAAGATGGGCCGCCGCCTGCCGCAGGAGAAGGCGAACTACACGCCCGAGAACTTCGCGGCCTGGACCGACCGGTCCCGGCGGAACCTCGGGGTCGACACGCTCGACCTCGTGCAGCTGCACTGCCCGCCGAGCGAGGTCATCGACGATCCGGCCACCTACGAGGCCCTCGACGCGCTCGTCGCCGAGGGCGCCATCGCGGCCTACGGCGTCTCGGTCGAGACGTGCGCGCAGGCGCTCTCCGCGATCTCCCGCCCCGGCACGTCGAACGTGCAGATCATCCTCAACCCCTTCCGGCTGAAGCCGCTCGACGAGGTGCTCCCCGCCGCGGCCGATGCCGGCGTCGCGGTGTTCGCCCGCGTGCCGCTCGCCTCGGGGCTGCTGTCCGGCCGCTACACCGCGCAGACGGCGTTCGCCGCCAACGACCACCGCTCCTACAACCGCAACGGCGAGGCCTTCGACCGCGGCGAGACCTTCTCCGGCGTCGACTACGACACCGGTCTCGCCGCCGCGCGGGAGCTGGCGGACGCGCTGCCCGACGGTGTCACGCTGCCCGCGGCGACCCTCGCCTGGATCGCCGCCCTCCCGGGCGTGACGAGCGTCATCCCCGGCGCGCGGACGCCGGAGCAGGCCCGCGCCAACGCGGCGGCCGCCGACCTGCTCGAGGACGGTTTCGACCTCGACGCCTTCGACGCGGTCGTCCGCGACGTGTACGCCCGCCGACTGCACGACGCGATCCACCCGCACTGGTGAGCCCGATCGCGGGGCGGCGGGTCGTCGCCGCCCTCGTGGCGGTGCTCACCGTCGCCGCAGGACTCGCGGTGCACCGCCTGGCGCCCGAGAACGCCGCCGGCGACATCGCGGGCGACGCGCTGTACGCGGTGCTCACCGTGCTCCTGGCCGTCGTCGTCCTGCCGCGTGCGCCGTCGTGGGTGGCGGGTGGGGTGGGCGTCGGCTGGTGCGTGCTGGTGGAGCTCTTCCAGCTCACCGGCTGGCCGCTCGCGTGGGCGTCCTCGTTCCCGCCGGTCGTGCTCGTGCTCGGCACGGTGTTCGACGCCCGCGACCTCGTGATCTACGTGCTCGCGGGCGCGACCGCGGCGGTCGTCGATGCCCTCGTGCGCGGCGTCGCACGCCGACGCGCGGAGGGCGCCGGATTGCCGCGGGGCCGCGGGCGGGAGAACATGGACCCATGGCCCCCGTGACGCTCCGCCGCGCGCTGCCGTTCGTGATCGCGACGGTCGCCGTCGTGATCGTGGCGCTGGTGCTCGTGTTCGTGGTCACGGGGCAGCGTGCCGAGCCCACCGCATCCACGCCCACGGCGACGCCCCGCGTCACGCCGACCCCGACCCCGACGCCCACACCGACCCCCACCGGCCCGCCCGCCGACGCCACCGTCTACGACGTGTCGGCGCTGCCGGCCGCCGAGGTCTTCGCCGTCATCCCGCAGCTGCCGGTGGACGCCGACCCCACCGCGCCGACCGCCGGGGCGCTGGCCACCCCGCTGAGTGCCGACATCCCGGTGTTCGCCGCGCCCGGCGAGGCCCCCGTCGCCCGTCTTCCGCAGACGCTGACGTTCGGCGGCACGACGGTGCCCGTGGTCGAACAGCACGCCCACTGGGTGCGGGTCCTCCTCTCGGGCCGCCAAGGGGTGCCGCCGGAGGGCGACCCCGCGCAGCTGAGCGGCTGGCTGCGGGTGGCCGACGTCGCGCTCGTGCCCGATGAGACGCGCGTGGAGGTGAGCCTGTCGGCACGCACCGTGTCGATCGTGTCGCCGTCGGGCGTCGAGCCGGTCGCGTCCGACTTCGGATGGGGCACCGATGCCACGCCGACCCCGCTCGGGCGCACCTTCATCATGCACACCCAGATCGTGCCCGAGTTCGGGTACACCCGGGGGCATCCGCTGGTCTACCTGGGCGTGCAATCCCCGACGCTGGCCGGGTTCGCCGGGGCGGATGTCGCCGTCACCGCGTTCCACTACCACGACAGCCGATCGGGAGCCATCTCGAACGGCTGCCTGCGACTGGACGGACCCGCCATCGACCGGTTGGCCCAACTTCCGCTCGGGACGCCGGTGATCATCACCGGCTGATCGCGGGGGACGGCGCCCGCGCGGGCCCGACGACCGTCTACCCTGGGCGGATGCGCTTCGCCTTCGACGCCGTCCTCTTCCGCTGGGAGGCACGCCGCGACGCCGACTGGTTCTTCGTGTCGCTGCCGGAGGACGCGAGCGAGATGATCCGCGAGATCCCGCGCCCGACGCGCGGTTTCGGTGCGGTCCGCGTCGAGGTGTCCGCGGCGGGGCTCACCTGGCGCACCTCGATCTTCCCGAGCACCTCCGAGGGCGTCTACATCCTGCCGGTCAAGCGCGCGGTCCGTGATGCGGCAGACGCGGGCGACGGCGACACCCTGTCGGTGGACCTGCAGGTGCTGGAGGGCTGATCCGGTGTCGGGGGCCGCGCTCTTCGGGCACGCTTCCGTGCTCCTCGCCTATGCCGGGTTCGCGGTGCTGAGCGTCGCGCTCGCGATCATCGATGCGCGCACCCATCGGCTGCCGAACCGTCTCGTGCTCCCCGCGTACCCGGTCCTCCTGCTCCTCCTGGTCCTGGCGTCGGCCGCGCTCGGGACGAATCCGGCGCTGCTCACCGCCGTGCTGGCGAGCGTGGCGGTGTTCGTGTTCTTCCTCCTGCTGCGGTGGGCGCAGCCGCGGGGCATGGGCGGCGGCGACGTGAAGCTGGCCGCCGTCGTCGGGCTCGTCCTCGGGTACCTGGGCTGGGATGCGGTGCTCTGGGGAGTGCTCGCCGGGTTCCTCTCCGGTGGCCTCTACAGCGTCTTCCTGCTCTCCGCCCGCCGCGCCACGCGCCGCACCGCCATCCCGTTCGGGCCGTGGATGCTGCTCGGCGCCTGGCTGGCCATCGGCGCGCACGCGGTGCTCTGATCCGCACCCCGCACCGTGTCAAGGCGCGCGTGCGGGCTCCCGCTGCCGATTAGCCTGGCGGAATGGCCGAGAAAACCTCCCCGTCCGGCGCGCCGCAGGGCTTCGTGCCGCGTGCGATCGCCTGGGCCCTCGAACGCCGGCTCGTGCGGTCGTACCTTCTCTACGCCGAGCACCGGGGACCGCAGCTCGCCGACAGCATCACGTACCGCACGCTGTTCAGCGTGTTCGCGGGCGTGCTGCTCGGGTTCTCGGTCGCCGCGCTGTGGCTGGCCGGCAACCCGCCGGCCTGGAACGCGCTCATCGCCTCGGTCGACGCGGTCATCCCTGGGCTCGTCGGCAAGGACGGCCTGATCGACCCCACCGCGGTCGATGCTCCCGCCGGCTTCACGATCGCCGGTGTCATCTCGATCATCGGTCTGATCGGAGCGGCGATCGGTGCGATCGGGTCGCTTCGCAACGCCCTGCGGAGCATCGCGGACAACCTCACCGAGGACGTCCTGTTCATCTGGGTGCTGCTGCGCAACCTCGGTCTCGCCATCGCGATCGGCGTGCTGCTGATCGCCTCCGCCGCCGCGAGCTTCCTGGGAGCGGCATCCATCGAGACGCTCATGGGATGGGTCGGCCTCCCGGCGGACTCCACCGGGGCGGTCGTCGCGACCCGGACCGTGTCGATCCTCGCCGTCTTCGCGCTCGACGTCCTGGTCATCGTGCTGGCCTTCGTGGTGCTGTCGGGGGTGAAGGCGCCCAAGAAGGCGCTGTGGACGGGGGCGCTCATCGGCGGCGTCGGACTCACCGTCCTCCAGCAGCTGTCGGGACTCTTCGTCGGGGGCGCCTCGGCCAATCCGCTCCTCGCGACGTTCGCGTCCCTCATCGCGCTGCTCCTCTGGTTCAACCTCTCGGCGCAGGTCATCCTGCTCGCGAGCGCCTACATCGTGACGGCGACGGCGGAGTCGACCGATCGGGTGCGGCGCCGATTCGGCGCCCTCACCTTCCCGCAGCGCCGGCTGCAGCGCGCGGAAGACGCCGTGCAGGCGGCGACGCACGAGCTGCGGGCGGCGCAGGAGGCCGTGGATGCGGAGCGCACCGCGGCCGCCGAGCGTCAGCGCGCGTAGCGTTCCGCGAACGTCCGCAGCATCCGCGAGGGATGCGTGACGGCCCCGCGCCGGACGGCCGCGAGCGTCGCGTCGAGCTCGTCGGGGGCGAAGTACCCGTAGCCGGCGTAGGCGCGGATGCGGGTGCTGATGCCGTCCACATCCAGCTCGGGATGGAACTGGGTCGCGTACACGTTCCGCCCGGAGCGGAAGGCCTGCACCGGGCAGGCGGGGGAGCCGGCCAGCAGGGTCAGATGCGCGGGCAGGGCCCGGACGGCCTCCTTGTGCCCGACGAACGCATCGAATGTCGCGGGCATCCCGGCGAAGAGCGGATCGTCGCGGCCGGCCTCGGTGAGCGAGACCGGGACGACCGAGATCGGCTCCGCGTAGGTGCGGTCGATCGTCGCCCCCTGGTGCACTCCGAGCGTCCCGACGCCGTAGCAGGCGCCCAGGAACGGGAAGTCCGCCTCGACGACACGGTCGAGCAGTGCGCCGATCTCTCGTTCCACCCGGTGCTGCACGGGCGACTTCGCGCCGTCGGTGTCGGATGCGTTGAACGGCCCGCCTCCGACGATGATCCCCGAGAGGTCGTCGAGGTCGAGCGGAGGCATCGGAGCCTGCTCGAGCCGGATGCGGATGAGGTCCTGCTCCGCGAGCCCGGTGAAGCGGCGCATCAGGGCGTACTCCTCGTCGGCGGGGACGTCCTCGGCGCGCGTGGCGAGCAGTACGAAGGGCTTCACCCCCGGATTCTAGGTCACCGCGGGTGCCCCGCGGCCGGGTCGGGGGCGGGGTCTAGGCTGACGTCATGGCTATCGCACGACTGACCGGAGGCCCGCTCGACGGGCAGATCATTCCTCTTGACGACATCGTGGGCGACGACTACATCGCGTCCTACGGAGAAGGGCAGATCATCTACCGCCGCGTCGGTGACGACGTGAACACGGGCCCGTCCGACGGCCCGACCGAGGCGAACTTCGCCTACGTCGAGTCCACCGAGCCGCTGACGGTCACCGCCGCAGAGCTGGACGACGTCCCCGACGCGTGAGCGACGACGCCGTCTCCGACGCTCCTGCCCGCGCGGTCGAGGTCGAGGAGAAGTTCGACGTCGACGAACACGCGTCGATGCCGGACTGGACGCAGCTCGCCGACGTCGACGAGGTGGGTGCCCCCGAGGTCCGTGAGCTCGACGCCCGCTACCTCGACACCGACGACCTCGCGCTCGCGCGCGCCCGCGTGGCGCTCCGACGACGCACGGGCGGCCCGGATGAGGGGTGGCACGTGAAGAGCTCGGCCGCCGACGGCCGGCACGAATGGCAGTGGCCGCTCGGCGACTCCGCCGACGTCCCGGATGCCGTCGTCGCCTCCCTCGAGCCGTGGGCGTCTCCGCCCTTCACGGCGCTCGCCCGCATCCGCAACCGGCGCATCGCGTACGCGCTGACCGGCGTCGGGGGAGTGATCGCCGAGGTCGTCGACGACCACGTCACGGCCACCGCCGAGCGCACCGGCGCGGTCACCGCGTGGCGGGAGTGGGAAGTGGAACTCGGTCCCGCGGCCCCCGCCGATCCGCAGTGGCGGGCCGCGTTCTTCGCGGCGGTCGCCGCGCTGGTGGATGCGGCCGGCGGACGACCCGCCGCATCCGACTCGAAGCTCGGACGCGCCCTCGGGCGCTGACCGCTCGCGACACCGTACGAGAGAAGGGCCCCTCCGCCGACGCGGAGGGGCCCTTCTCTCGTACGAACGGGATCAGATGTTGATCATGTGCCCCGCGAGACCGTGGAAGGCCTCCTGCAGCGCCTCCGACAGCGTCGGGTGCGTGTGGACGTTGCGGGCGGCCTCGAGGGCCGTGAGGTCCCACTTCTGCGCGAGCGTGAGCTCCGGCAGCAGCTCCGACACGTCGGGTCCGATGAGGTGCCCGCCGAGGAGCTCGAGGTGCTCCGCGTCGGCGATCAGCTTGACGAAGCCGATGGGCTCGCCCAGGCCGTTGGCCTTGCCGTTGGCCGAGAACGGGAACTTCGCGACCTTGACGTCGTAGCCGGCGTCGCGCGCCTGCTGCTCGGTCAGACCGAAGCTGGCGACCTGCGGGTTGCAGAACGTCGCACGCGGCATCATCCGGTAATCGCCCAGCGTCTGCGTCTCGGCCTTGCCGATCGTCTCGGCGGCGACGACGCCCTGCGCTTCGGCCACGTGGGCCAGCTGCAGCTTCGCGGTCACATCGCCGATCGCGTAGATGTGCGGCACGTTGGTGCGCATGTGGTCGTCGATGTCGATCGCACCGCGCTCGGTCAGCGCGACACCGGTCTTGTCCAGGCCGAAGCCCTCGACGCGCGGGGCGAAGCCGATCGACATCAGCACGCGGTCGGCCTCGATCGAGGCCTGCGCGCCGTCCTTGGGCGTGTAGGTGACGGTGACCTTGTCTCCGCCGTCGACGACGCTCTCCACCTTGGTGGAGGTGAGGATCTCGACGCCCAGCTTCTTGTACTGCTTCTGGATCTCCTTGGAGACCTCGACGTCCTCGTTGGGGAGGGCACGATCGAGGAACTCGATGATCGTGACCTTCACCCCGTAGTTCTTCATGATGTAGGCGAATTCCATGCCGATCGCACCGGCGCCGACGATGACGAGGGTCTCGGGCAGGTCGCGGTTGAGGATCTGCTCCTCGTAGGTCACGACGTTCTCGCTGAGCTGGACGCCGGGGAGCAGACGCACCGTCGAACCGGTCGAGATGATCGCGTTGTCGAAGGTGACCTTCTCGGTCGCACCGTCGGCCTTGGCGACCTCGATCGTGTTCGCGTCGAGGAAGGTGCCGCGGCCGTCGTACTCGGTGACCTTGTTCTTCTTCATCAGGTAGTGGATGCCCTTGACGTGGGTATCCGCCACCTTGCGGCTGCGATCCCACGCGACACCGAAGTCGAACGACACGTCGCCCGAGATGCCGAACAGGTCGGCCTGCGCGTGGAACGTGTGGGCCAGGTCGGCGTTGCGGAGCAGAGCCTTGGAGGGGATGCAGCCCACGTTCAGGCACACACCGCCCCAGTACTTCTCCTCGATGATCGCGGTGGAAAGGCCGAGCTGGGCGCTTCGGACGGCCGCGACGTACCCGCCGGGGCCGGCGCCGAGAATGACGACGTCGTAATGAGGCATGTCTTCAGCCTATCGCTCGCCGGGGCCGCCCCGACCGGCCGTGCGGTCGCGGTCGAGCTGCTTCTGCTGGCGCGCCCGGGCGCCCAGCAGCCACACCACCAGGGCGATGAGGACGACGAGGCCGACGGCGCCGATGACCCACGGCCAGACGGCGGGAGCCGCGTCGTCGCTCGTGTCGGCGGGCGGCGCCATCGTCGTCATCTCGGGGCTGGGCTCGGTGCTCGCCTCGGGCGTCGGCTCGGCCGGAACCGACGGCGACGGCTCGGCGGTCGCCTCGGGGGTCGCGGTGAACGAGAACTCGCCCGAGATCGGGTGGCCGTCGCTCGACACGACGCGCCAGACGACGTTCACCTGCCCGTCGGCGGTGCCGGTCAGTGCCTGGGTGACGACGTTCTCCGCCACGACGGGGGCGCCGTCGACGAGGGAGGTGCCGGCCGCATCCGTCACCTCCACGACGGTGCCGCCGGCATCCGAGAGCAGAGCCGCGCTGTAGGTCAGCGTGAGCTGCTCGGGCAGGCCCGTGGTCGTGGAGCCGGCGACCGGATCGGTCGAGACGAGCTCGTCGTGCGCGGATGCGGGGGCCGCGACCGTCAGGACGCCCACGGCGGCCAGGGCGAGACCGGCCACGGCGGCGGCGAGACGGCGGGGGATGCGAAGGGGCTGTTGTGCGCTCACCCGGCCGAGCCTAAACCCGTGCGACCGGGGGCATCCTGAGTGCATCGCGATGCACGGATGGGGCCGGAGGGATGACGGGCGGGTCGAGCGATCCGTTAGGCTGAGATCTCAGGGAGGACCACGTGGACGAGCAGTACACACACCGGCCGGACGGTATCCGACGCGACGGCGATGCGGCACTGCCCGCGCACGACACGACGCAGACGTTCGGGCACGACTCGGACCTCTCCTTCATCCCCTTCGGGAGCGAGCTCAGCGACGCCGAGATGGAGGCGATCGAAGCTCTTCCGAGCCGTGCGGCGCTGTTCATCGTGCGCTCGGGCCCCGCGGCCGGAGCGCGGTACCTCCTCGACACCGACGTGACGACGGTGGGCCGCCACCCCGACGCCGACATCTTCTTCGACGACGTGACCGTGTCGCGTCGTCACGCCGAGATCACCCGCGTGGGCAGCTCGTTCGAGATCGTCGATCAGCGCTCGCTCAACGGCACCTACGTGAACGGCGAGCGCGTCGACCGCGCCACGCTCGCGAACGGTGCCGAGGTGCGCATCGGAAAGTTCCGTCTCAACTTCTTCGTCTCGCCCGCTGACCTCGCCGCGGCCGACGCCTGATGGCAGCTGTCCCCGCCCGTGGCCGCAGCGAGGCCGCGGGCCTGCTGAGCATCGGTCAGGTGCTGGCACGGCTCACCCCGGAGTTCCCGGCTCTCACCTCCAGCAAGCTCCGGTTCCTCGAGGTGCAGGGCATCGTCACGCCGAGCCGCACCGAGACCGGGTACCGCAAGTTCACCCCCGCCGATCTCGAGCGGCTGCGTCTCGCGCTCACGCTGCAGCGCGATCACTACCTCCCGCTGCTCGTCATCCGCGAGTATCTCGACGATCTCGACGCGGGACGCGACCCGGCTCCGCCGAGCGGCTCGGTGCCGCGCTCGATCGTGCCCGCCGCGCGGCGGTACCGGCGAGATGAGCTGCTGCGCGCGGCCGGAGCCGGTACGCAGTTGCTCAACGACGCGCTGAGCACCGGATTCATCACCGGCGGCGAGACGTACGACGACCAGGCGCTCGGGATGCTGCGCGCCCTCGTCGCGCTGGATCGCCACGGCATCGGCCCCCGTCATCTGCGCGCCCTCAAGCAGAGCGCCGAGCGCGACGTCGCCCTCGTCGAATCCGCCCTGGCGCCGCTGCGCCGTCGCACGGACGCGGCATCCCGCGGCCGTGCCGCCGACATCGCACCCGAGCTCGCACGTCGGATCTCCGACGTGCGGGAGTCGCTCGTCCGCGCCGCGCTCGACCGGCTCGACGCGTGATCGTCCGACACGCCGACGTCTCGACGCCGATGTCATTGCCCGAGTCCTCTTGCTCCTCTAGCGTGGAAGCACACCGCACCCGAAGGGAGGCGTCCGCATGAACGCAGGCGACCTACTCGGCGACATTCCGATCGCCGCCGACCTCCTCTTCACCGACGGTCTGCCCCAGATGGACGACGAGGTCGGCTACCGCGGTGCGGTCGCCGCCCGTGCGGCCGGCATCACCTACCGGCAGCTCGACTACTGGGCCCGCACCGAGCTCGTCGAGCCGACCGTGCGCGGTGCCAGCGGGTCGGGGTCGCAGCGTCTGTACGGCTTCCGCGACATCCTCGTCCTCAAGCTTGTGAAGCGTTTGCTCGACACCGGCATCTCGCTGCAGCAGATCCGCACCGCGGTCGAGCAGCTCCGTGTCGCCGGCATCCGCGACCTCACCGGCACGACGCTCATGAGCGACGGTGCCTCGGTCTACCTGTGCACGTCGAACGACGAGGTCATCGACCTCGTCAGCCGCGGCCAGGGCGTCTTCGGCATCGCCGTCGGCAAGGTGCTGCGCGAGGTCGAGTCGACGCTCGTCGACTTCGACGCCCAGACGCCGGATCCCGCCGACGAGCTCTCCGCCCGTCGCGCCCGTCGCACCGCCTGACCCGCCCTCCCTCCGCGCCCCGTCGGCGCCCGCGCTTCCGCGCGCCCGCCGACGCCGAACCGCGAGACAGCGCTTTCGCGCCGACACAGTGGGTTAAAC